>CAYXUG010000001.1:0-10767 GCA_964468655.1 uncultured bacterium
AATTCAGCTTAAAGCAGAACTATCCGAATCCGTTTAATCCGGTAACGACGATAGCTTATGATATAGCTGATGAGGTTAATGTCCGAATCAGTGTGTATAACATGCTGGGACAGCTGGTAGGAGAGTTGGTAAATGATGTACAGCCCTCCGGCAGATACCATATCCAGTGGAATGGTCTTGATATATCAGGAGTTCCTGTATCGAGTGGTGTTTACATCTACCGCATCGAAGCAGGCACCTACACGGATATGAAGAAGATGCTGCTTGTGAAGTAGTAAAATAGATTACTTTTTATCCTATATATACACATAATGTATAGGATATGATTTATCCCCTGGCCCCCTCTTGGATTGAGGGGGTTGGGGGAATTTTTTTATAAAATACTTGACAAAAATTGTTACCACCATTAGATTCCCCCCGCTATTTGTCGAGGTAAGCTATTAATCAAAACAGGAATATTGTGAGATTTGTCACAAGTAAAGTAAAACCGTGTGACGTGGGTCACCTCTATAGTTTCAGCCTATTGACAGGATATGGAAACAGGGGTATATTGATCCAAGATATATGAAAAACAAATAGAATTCATGGGGTTAGACACATACTATATTGAAATTGAAAAAAAACTAAATGGGGAGGGAAATATGTACCCCACATATTTCTTTCAAATTCAAAAAAACAAAAAAAAGGGAGGTGTATCATGAGTAAACTACGAAATGTTACACTATTTACATTAGCGTTTTTTCTGGTGATGCCTTTTGCTTACGCAGGCGAGCCAGATTTTACGTTAACGATAACCGGATTTAGTGCCGATGGTTCCAGCACAGATTTAACACTGGGCATGGCTCCAGGCGCCACAAACGGTTATGATGACGGGTTGGATCAATACGCGCCCCCGGCTCCTCCGAGCGGCTTTGATGTTGCTTTGAGTGATGGTGCCGACCGCTATTTTACACAGATTCTTGCCCAAAGTAATGACATGCAAACACTCTATATTGAACTGATGGAATTAGCAGGCGGTAGTTGGGATATTGCTGCTGTTGCTGCCATGGGTCAAGTATATGTGTCGGACGCATTTGTGCCCGGTCCTGAAGGAATGCTTGTCGGATGTGCAATGGGAGGCGGCACTTCAGATGCTAACTGTCTGGAAATGTCAAATCCTTATGTAGTGGGTTTGATGAATGATCCAAGTGCCCTAGCCCAGCTTAATCAGCTAGGTACCTTAGAGTTGTCCATCTTTGCTATTGATACTGAAGACCTGGCAGACCTTGAAGTTACGTCTCTTGATGTAACGGATGGTACGGCCACAGCAGTGGTTACCAATATTGGTGCCGGTGCTGCCGAATCCCAATGGGGAGACGGTGGAACAGTTGAGTGGTATGTAGATGGCGATTATGCCGGTTATGAATACCCTGCACCGTTTGCTCCAGGCACAAGCCAGACATTTACGTTTGACGTTTCTGGTTCTGGTGAAGGTGATCATACTGTCACATTTATGGCCAATACAGGCAGTGAATTTGACGAGTCAGATTACACCAATAATACTGCCTCTGCAGACTTCTACATTGAACCATTAGGCTGTCAGGATATAGAAGTATCAATATCCTTGCATGATGGTAGCTACCATAGCGAAATTTCCTGGGATATCACTGATGGCGGCAGTAATGTCGTTGCCTCAGGCGGCGCACCTTTTGAAGGTACTGCTTGCCTGGTTGCAGGAGATTATACTGCGAACGGATATGACTCATATGGCGACGGTTGGAACGGAACCTTTATGACAATAATTAATCCTGATGGAGTGGTTATTTTAGATTGGACACTTTCAGGCGGTACTTCTGGTAGTGAAGACTTTAACACCACTGACGAATATCAGCCTGCTTTTCCGGATTTTGTTGTAGATGGTATGTCTTTTGACGGCGCAACAGGTACATTCAGTACCACTATTAGTAATATTGGTGATGCTGATTTACCAGCTGGTACCTATTTCCAAGGACTCGAGGTTGCTGGCGGTTCCTATTATTTCTATGACGACGATGTTGCATTCCCTGCAGGCGGCTCTTATACATATAATCTTGATCTTTCCGGTCTATTAGTACTCCCGGGAGATTATGATGTTATGGTTACGGCTGACTTGTGGGACTATGTAATTGAGTCTGATGAAGATAATAACAGTTTATCTTCAACAATAACAGTACCTGTTAGCGCAGACGCTCCTCAGAATCTTACTGCTGAAGCAGGAGACGGAGACGTTTCTTTAGCATGGGATGCAGTTGAGGCGAGTAGATTTGCAGCCGGTCAATATAGTGTTAAAATAGACCTGCCGAAAGCTTCACCTAACGGTCCTGATATTGAAAAACGCAGAGAAGAGCCTGTTTCTAATGAAGAAATTGTAGTGGAAGTTGAACAACCCAACAAACCATTTATGAAAATGGCCAGCACACGCAGCGAACAGGGCGATGGTGAATTCACCGACGGTCCGGATTTTACATTTGCTATAACCGGCTTCGGTGATGATGGTTCCAGCACGACCCTTACGCTGGGTATGACAGCAGGTGCCACGAACGGCTACGATGATGGTATAGATGGATACGCACCCCCAGCTCCTCCGAGCGGCTTTGACGTTGCTCTGAGTGATGGGGCTGACCGCTATTTTACACAGATTCTTGCTCCCAGCACTGATATGCAGACACTTTATATTGAACTCCAGGAATTAGCAGGTGGCAGTTGGGATCTTGCTTCAGCCGCTGCTTCGGGTCAGATATATGTGTCTGATTCATTTGTGCCCGGCCCTGAAGGAATGCTTGTCGGATGTGCAATGGGAGGAGGCACTTCAGATGCTAACTGTCTGGAAATGTCAAATCCTTATGTAATAGGTTTGATGAATGATCCAGCAGCTTTGGAGCAGCTTAATCAGCTTGGTACCTTGGAACTATCTATTTTTGCAGCAAATCCAGAACATCTGGCAGACCTTGAAGTTACGTCTCTTGATGTAGCAGATGGAACGGCAACCGCAGTGGTTACCAACATTGGTGAAGGCGCTGCCGAATCCCAATGGGGAGACGGTGGAACAGTTGAGTGGTATGTAGATGGCGACTATGCCGGCTATGAATACCCTGCACCGTTTGACCCCGGCACAAGTCAGACATTTACGTTTGACGTCTCAGGTGCTGCTGAAGGTGATCATACAGTGGACTTTTATGCCAATACTGCTAGTGAGTTTGAAGAGTCAGATTATAGCAACAATAGTGGCTCTGCAAGTTGGACTGTTGAACCAGTTGGATGTTCAGATTTAGAAGTATCAATCACCTTGTCTGGTGGTTCCTACCATAGCGAAATATCTTGGGATATGGCTGATAGTGGTGGTAATTCTGTTGCCAGTGGAGGCGCACCATATGATGATGTTGCCTGCATAGCTAGCGGAACTTATACTGTTAACGCAGCAGATTCCTATGGTGACGGTTGGAATGGAACTATGATGACAGTAACCCATCCAGATGGAACGGTTCTTTTAAGTTGGACCCTTGCTTCTGGCTCTGCCGGATCTACTACTTTTGACACAGATGCACCAGCACCTGGTCCCGCAGATCTGACAGTCTCCAGCGCAAGCTGGGATGGCGATACAGGAACACTGAGTTATTCGGTCACCAATATTGGTGAGTCCGATGCCGGTTCTCACTGGGTAAGTGTTTGGATTAACAATGAAAACTATGAAATTCATTGTGGATCTCCTTATGGTGATATCGAGCACTCAGTATCAGGTTTAGCTGCAGGTGAGTCCTATTCATTTGATGAAGACTTGTCAGCACTTCCGCCTGGTGATTATGGAATCTATGTATCAGTCGATAATGACTGTTTTGTAGAGGAAGAAAATGAAGACAACAATGTAAGTGACAGAATCGACTTTACGATTGAGGCACCTACCGTTGTTTTATATAATGTTAATTCGACAGATGGATCGTATTCCGCTTCAGATCTTTTAGAAACATCGCATACTGCGAGTGGTCTGACCAACGGACAGGAATACTGTTTTTATGTAACGAGCAACCAATCTCCTGCACCTTCTAATGTTGCATGTGCAACACCGGTGGCAGCGGGTGCTCATTTTACAGTAACGGAAACGCACGACTACATGCTGATCATTTTGAGTAGCGCATCATTGCAGAATGCCTCTTTGGCGGACGGTGATGAAATTGCTGTTTTTGATGGCGGTCTGGCCGTTGGTATGGTTGAGTATGACTCAGGCAATCCTCCGGTTCAATTGCTTGCATGGGAAGACGATGCTTTTACCCCTGAAACTGATGGTTTTGCCGATGGTAACTCCATGAGCTTCAAGGCGTTCCAGAAGAGTTCGCAGCAGGAGTTTGACCTAACGGTTGATTATGTTTCGTTTAACGGATGGAGCACTGACGGTACATTCAGCACCGATGAAATTGCTGGTGTTGATTTAAGTACCGATCCGAGAGTAAGCGACATTCCGGATCAGACCATCGATGAGGATGAGCAACAGTTCACTGACATCAATCTTGATGATTATGTCACTGACCCGGACGATGCTGATTCAGACATTAGTTGGGAAGCAACCGGTCAATCCACAATTACCGTATCTATTTCCGGTGGTGTGGCTACTTTGACCTATCCGGAACATTGGAACGGTTCTGAAAGCATTACATTCACAGCTACCGATCCTAATGGCGCTTCTGACTCTGATGGCGCAACATTTACAGTTAATGCTGTTGATGATGCTCCTGAAGTTTCTGACATTGGTGATCAGACCATTGATGAAGGCGGTACATTTGCTACTTTCGATCTGGATGATTATCTGACAGAGCACGATGGTGACGCAGTCACTTGGAGTGTTTCTGAAGTAGGTGCCCCCGACCCAGCACAAGAATGTGCTGATTCTGGTGGTTTCTATTGTGGAGAAGGAAACTCATATGGATGGATAACTGATGATTGTGTCCCGGATTATTGGATTTGTGACGGTTATGGTGATTGTCTTGACGACAGCGATGAAGCTGATTGTGCACCTATAGGTTGTGATGAAGGCCAGTGGGAATGCGACAATGGCGACTGCATCTCTGCAAGCTATTATTGTGATGGTTCTGCAGAAAACGGCAATGCCGGATGGGGACCTGACTGCTCTGATGGTTCTGATGAAGTAATGGACACATGTTGCGACGAAGGGCTCTATGATGATGCGACCTGTAATCCACCTGAGCCGGGTAATTGTGTGCTTACTATGAATGATGCCTATGGTGACGGCTGGAACGGCAATGAATGGTGTTCCGGTGGTCAGTGTGCAGGCCTTTTATCTGGCAGCACAGGAACTGCTGATTTCTCTTTTGACATGACCGCAGCCAATGATTATACCTGTGGCGGCGGCTCCTGGGGTTCTGAAGTTTCATGGTCACTTGATTGTGATGGTGCGACAGTAGCCTCAGGCGGCGCTCCAGATGCTGGTTGTTTTGGTGACGGTTGTGCCAGAGAAGAGTCTCAGTATGCATCTTCAAGTCACTCATTCACAGATTATATTAACTATCTTCTAAGATTGAATCCAGGCATGAGTAAAAATGAAGCCTGGGTGCAAGCTCAAGAGGACGTTATTGCCCATGGCACGGACGTTTCTCGTGGCGACCTTTCGGTTTCAATCGATGCGGATAATGTGGTTACAGTTTCCATACCGGATGAAAATTGGTTTGGTTCTGAAACCTACGAATTTACCGGAACCGATGATACCGGTAATCAATACTCCGCATCCGATGCCGCAACGTTTACTGTCAATGCTGTGAACGATGCGCCTGTAATTGGTGCGATTGATGATCAGGCAACGGATGAGGACACCTCAATAGATGTTGCCTTGTCTGCCAGTGATGTTGACGGCGGCACTGGTGCCGGTGATGAGAATTCACTCTCATTCAGCGCATCCAGTGATAATGCTGATATCTCTGCCAGCGTGGACGGTTCTACGTTAACACTGTCAGCCAGTCAGGATTACCACGGAAGTGGAACCATCACGGTTACAGTTACAGATGATGGTGGTCTCAGTGATGCAACAAGCTTCACAATGACCTTTGATCCTGTTAATGATGATCCAATCATTGATGGTATTTCTGCTCAGGAAACAGATGAAGACACACCATTGACAATCACAGTTTCAGGTAGTGATGTTGATGATGGTGAGCATAACCCTGGTGATGAGAATGATCTTTCATTCAGCGCATCCAGTGATAATGCTGATGTATCTGCCAGTATAGATGGAGATCAGTTAACAATGTCTTCAACTGAAAACTATCATGGTAGTGCAACTATCACGGTAACCATTACAGATGATGGCGGTCTCAGTGATGCCACAAGTTTCACACTTACCATTAATCCTGTCAACGATGCGCCTATAGCAAACGATGATGCCTATGATGGCGATGAGGATACCAGCTTCGGCGGCAATGTCCTTGATAATGATACTGATGTTGACAGTGAAACAGATGGTGATGTTCTTGTGGTTGCATATTTGACAAGCTCGCCAGCGAATGGTAGTCTGGATATTTATTCTGACGGTAGTTTCACTTACACACCGAATGATGATTACTATGGTCCAGACGGCTTCAGCTATGTTGCTGACGACCAGGTCTATGCTGCAGGTTCATCCTGTGCTGATGGCGCTGGTTTTGTTGACTGTGCCGGCCAGTGTGTAGATACCTACTATCTGGGTTGGCAGGGCGATGGCTATTGCGATGACGGTGACTACGGATTGTACCTCTATTGCGAAGCGTTCAACTGGGATGATGGCGATTGTGATGGTGCTGCGCCTCCTGAAGGTGAAGACAAGGAAAATGCTGACCTTATAGGCAGCAGCAGAGAAGAATCCAACGAGGCATCTGTGTCACTCACAGTGAACCCCGTGGATGACGCTCCTGCATTCCTTGACACAGATCCCGGAACAGATGCGACGGTTGGTGTAACTTATTCATACACTGCCTCAACTCTGGAACAGGATGATGACCTGATGGATTTTTATGCTACAATACCTGGTTTCTTAAGTGTTTCCGTAATAAACGGTGGTGAAAGCGATGGTATCTTTGATATTGAAACCATTGAATACAGCGTTTCCGGTGCACCCGAAGAATCAGATGTTGGCGATCATGATATCTGGCTGACTTTCTATGATGGTACTTCATCGGCTGATCTTACATATACCTTGACTGTACGTCTGTCATTTGATTATGATCTGGCTGCAGGATGGGATTGGAGATCATTCCCTGTGACAGCACTTGATTCTGAAGATGGTGAAGCATTCTTCGCCGATGTGCTGGACAGCTTATCAGTCGTATTGGCTTATCCATCGGGTGAATTGTACGAGACCCCTGATGGTTATATGAACACTATCGATGCTATTGATCCGCATGATGGTTACATGATCAAAATGAAGAATGATGAAACACTCACCAAAGACGGTGCCCGTGTACCATCTGATGATTCCATGGATATCGGTGCAAACTGGAACTGGATTGGTTTTTACGGTTCAGCTGCTGATCAGACTGCAGGAGACGCGTTCAGCGATCTTACAGACAGCGGCAACCTTATCATAGCCAAATCCCGTACAGGTGCATTGTTAGAAACACCGGACGGATGGGTTGACGGTATTGGCACACTTACATATACCAGTGCCTATATCCTGAAGCTGAATGATGCTGCAGCCGGTTTTGCCTGGGAATCTTCAGATGCAGGTGAACCCGGACCTGGTGACTCTTGCGCTGATGGCGCTGGTTTCTTGGACTGCACGATGCAGTGTGTGGACACATACTATCTGGGTTGGCAGGGCGATGGCTATTGCGATGACGGTGCCTACGGATTGTACCTCTATTGCGAAGCGTTCAACTGGGATGATGGTGACTGTGACGGCCGTTCAACTGCTGATGTAGGCGGTAAAGAGGTCTTCGCTGATGGTGTTATCAACGTTCAAAGCGTCGAAAATGCTGATTACTATCAATTCACAGCAACGCAGCAGTCCGAAATAATCGTACTGAATGTAGAAGGTTCCGGCCTTGAAGAAGGCGCTGAATTGGCTGCGTACAGCAACGATATTTGTGTTGGTGCAGTGGTTTATTCACTAACACCCACCGGTTACTTCCAGCTTGTTGTTTGGGAGGATGATCCTTACACCTCTACGGTGGATGGATTTATTGCCGGTGAAACTATCACGTTAAAACTCTGGACAGGCGAGCATGAAATCGAGCTGACAGACATTGAGTGGACTGAATTTAACGAATGGAATACCACAGGAACATTTGCTTCCAACGGTATTGCAGGAACAGTCATTGAACTTGATGGACTTGGCTTGGCTGAGCTTGGCATGCCCACAGAGATGGCGTTGTATGCTAACTATCCTAACCCGTTTAACCCGGAAACATCCATCAGATACGATCTGACAGCAGATGCAAACGTATCATTGATGATCTATGATGTACTGGGCAGACAGGTAAGAACCCTTGTTAATGGACACCGTTCCGGTGGCTATCACAATGCGGTTTGGGATGGTCGTGATAACAGCTACAATGCTGTGCCCTCTGGTGTATATATCTATCGCCTTATGGTTGATAATAAGGTTGTGGATACCAGAAAGATGGTGATGGTTAAGTAATTAAGTAACCACTAGCATCCAACTTATACATGTTTATGACTTGTGGGGGACTGAAAAACCAGTCCCCCACTGTCATAAGGTTTTTTTGAAATTGTGAGTACAGTCACAAAGAATTGAAAATTAATGGGGTTTTAAGACGAAAGAAGGTTAAGAAAGAACGGAAATGAAAAAGGGGAGGACAGAGAATTTAATTCAAAAAGCAAAAAGCAAAAAGCTTTTTTTACGCGCGCACGCACATGCGTTCGTGAAAGCTTTTGGTTTTGCGATGATTTTTGTGAGTACCGCATTCTCACAAATGGGTGGTAACAGCTATTTTTATTTCACTGAAACACACGATTACGAGGTAATCGTTCTTAACAGTTCAACTTTACACAACGCTCCATTGCAAGAGGGTGATGAAATTGCAGTTTTTGATGGAAACCTTTGCGTTGGTGCGGTAGAATACGATCCGCAAAACCCGCCACTGCAGCTTCAGGCATGGGCAGATGACCCCTATACGCCTGAACAGGATGGTTTTATTGAGGGGAATCAAATGTCTTTCGTTTACTGGGACGAAAGCGGCCATGTTGTGGTTTCGCCTCTAACAACAGATTTTACAGATTATGCAAACTGGGACACATCCGGGCAGTTCAGTCTTGAATCCATAGCGGGTGTTGATTTGAGTACCGACCCGAGAATCGATGAAATCCCGGATCAGGCAATTGATGAAGATTTGGGCGCATTTGACTCAATAGATTTAAATGAAAAAGTTAACGATCCCGATAATGCGGACAGTGAATTGGCGTGGGAAATTACCGGTAATGTTGACCTGCTGGTTGATTTTGATGAAGGAATCGTAAGTATCAGTGTTCCCTATGAGCATTGGAATGGGTCAGAATCAATTACCTTCACGGTAACCGACCCTGATGGCGCTTCTGATTCAGAATCAGCTGTTTTTACAGTCAACTCCATTCCGGATCCACCCGTGGTCAGTGATGTTCAGATTGATCCTTCTCTGCCGGCGATTGATGATGATCTTACACTCAGCTATGAATATTTTGATGGTGACGGAGATCCGCCTGCTGATGTATCCATCACATGGTATAAGGACGATGTCATCCAAACAGAATTTGAAGATGAGTTGGTCATTCCGGCGGAAGCAACTCAATGTTGGGAAATCTGGTATGCTGTAGTAGTTGTCAGTGATGGAGTTTTTGTATCTGATCCGGTTCAGTCTAATTCAGTTACCATTTGTGCCGCAAATTCTCCGCCGCAATGGGATGATGAAGTAGGCCCTTTTGACATTCTTGAAGATGGTGAAGAAACAGAATTTGATCTGACTGAGTATGTGACAGATATTGAACAGGCGCCGTCTCAATTGGAATTTTCCATTCTCAGCAATTCCAGCACAATATACTTGGGAGCAGTAATTAACGGTTCTGAATTAATTCTTACTACGTTGGTTCCAGACTATTTTACCGTTACACCCATTCAATTGGAATTGATGGCTGATGATTCATTTGGAGGTACGGACACTGTTGCAGTTGCAGTCAATATTCTTCCTGTGAACGATGCTCCTGTTATCATTGATCAACTGGCCATATCTATGGATGAGGACACCTCCTATTTAATCAGCTTAGACGATTTAGTTTATGAAGATATTGATGATACGCCCAGTGAACTGGAAATTATTTTGTACAATGGCCCCAATTTCACTTTTGAAGGCAGCACCATTACGCCGGGCGCAAACTATCATGGCGAATTAATTGTACCGGCGCAAATCAGCGATGGCTCTGATTTGAGTAATGTGATAAATCTGCTGATTACAGTTCTTCCTGTCAATGATCCTCCGGTGGTGTATGATATTTCTGCGGAGACCGAAGAGGATACACCAATTGAAATTGAATTGGCGGGGTCTGATGTTGACGGTGACACCTACTTTTTTGAAGTCGTTCAAGCTCCGGCTAACGGTTTTTATGCTGACGGAATTTATACACCGGATCAAAATTATTATGGCAATGACAGTTTCACTTACAAAGCTTATGATGGGCAGGATTATTCCAATACAGCAACCGTTTCAATTACAGTTAATGCGGTAAATGATACGCCTGTTCTTGCTTCCATCGGCGATCAATCAATTCAGGAGGATGGGC
>CAYXUG010000001.1:10867-15184 GCA_964468655.1 uncultured bacterium
TTTATTCCAATGTAGCCACAGTAAGTATCACAATTAATGCAGTGAATGATGCGCCAACAATTGCTGATATCCAGAATCAAGAAATTCTAGAAGATGAAGCACTGACATTTGTTATTCAGGCATATGATGTAGAAGGAGATGCCATTACACTTTCTGCCAATTCCGATGATTCGAATGTGTCAGTTTCAATTCTTGGAACGCAATTAACGGTTTCACCTAACGAAAATTATTTTGGCGAATCAACAATAACGGTTGAAGCAACAGACGGTTCTCTCACTTCATCCGAGGGTTTTGTGTTAACAATTACTCCTGTCAATGACGCGCCGGTTGTTGATGTACAGGATGTCGCCACACTGGAAGATACACCTATTACCATTACTTTCTTGGGAAGCGACCCAGAAGAAAGTATATTGACATTTTCCATCCTTTCAAATCCTGAAAATGGAACTTATTATAATGATGTTTATACTCCGAATCAGGACTTCAATGGCATTGACTATATAATGTATAGTGCATTTGATGGTGAATTACAGTCTGATGCAGCTACCATTACAATAGAAGTTATTTCTGTGAATGATCCCCCAGTAGCTCATGCCGGCGATGATCAATCCGCTATTACGCCATTCCCGTACAACCCGGTAGAAATTGATCTTGATGCATCCGGATCTTATGATGTAGATGAAAACATTTCATCATACCAATGGATAGAAGGCGGCAGTATTATTGCAACGGGTGTTAATCCGTCTGTCTATTTTTCGGTTGGTGAACATTTAGTTACGCTGGTAGTAACAGACGCCGATGGAGACAATGATTCAGATGGTGTTACAATTACCATTGAAAAGCAGGAAAATCAGGCGCCAACTACACAAGATTTTACATTGAACATGAATGAAGATCAGAGCCTTGAAATCTCCATGGTGGGTACAGACCTGGAAACTCCCAACGAATTATCCTTTTCTATTATTACTCAGCCGGCACACGGTTATCTAGAAGCAGGTCGTGCTATTGCGTTAACAACTTTTAATCCTGACAACAATTATTTTGGTGATGATTCATTTGAATATAGTGTCACTGATGCGGGTGATCCTCAAAAGTCTGATACTTCAGTTGTTTCAATTCAGATTAGTAATGTTAACGACGTGCCAACGATTTCAACAGTTACTGATCTTGAGATGGATGAAAATACATCTATTTCAATTTCGGTTAATATGGATGATTCAGCAGATGGTAATGAAGCGGCTGTACTCGGCATGGTTGTATCGGCTGGGCCATATCATGGCTCTCTTTCAGGTGACATTTCAGGTGGTGATTTTACATACACACCAAACCCGGATTATGAAGGAAATGACTTTATTGCAGTAAAAGCTGTTGAAACTGATGGGGACAATCCATTGACTTCACAGCAAACAACCATTAATATTAACGTTCTGAAAGTCAATGAGCCGCCTGTTGCTTACGGTGCGACTATCTCAATCTTGGAAGATGGTTCTGTTTCTTCATTTTTGCAGGCGTCTGATGATGAAGGTATCAGCAATCTGAGTTATGCTATTGTATCAAGTCCTCAACATGCCGCATCTTTCAGTCTAAGTGATAATCAGGTTTATTATGAGCCCGAAGAAAACTGGGATGATGATGACCAATTTTCGTTTATAGTTATTGATGGTGATGGTGCCGAATCCGATCCTGCAACGGTTTTATTTGATATTATACCTGTGAATGATCCCCCAATTGCTGCATCAGCCACAGTGTCGGCTAATAATCAGAACACAGTCACATTTGATATGGCTGAATATATTGATGATATAGAATTACCGGATGAAGAATTAACGTTAGATTTTATTCTTGGCGGAGGCGCCATGGGCGGCTCCGTGACCTATGGAGACCAGGGGACACTCCTTACATACAATCAGAGTGATAATATTTTCAACATTGATTATATTCCGTTCCGTGTGAGTGATGGAGTGGATCAAACAACGGTAAAATTGATTACTATTATTGATATATCGGGTGAAAGAAGAACCAATATGTTTGCTCCTGTTGCATCAGGGGACAGTGTTCAAGTTAACTTCGGCGATACAATTACTGTTGAATTTATCGGTTCTGACATAGTGCCCCCATTTGAAACACTGAATATGTCTGTTCTGGAAGGCCCATTCCATGGAGAGTTGAGTAATTTTGAATTCAGTAGTTTTGAAACGCTGGTTACTACCTATACCGGCAATTATTCACCGTCTAATAATGAGACCGGAGAGGATTCAATTAAATTTGTAATAAATGGGATGGATGGGGCAGATACGGCTCTGATTCATATTACCATTTCAGCCACCTTGTTCCCGCCTGTGCTGGCAGACGTGGGAGCGGTTGAAATGAATGAGGATGAAACTGAAGTTGTTTCAATGCAGTACGGCGACTCAGATACAGATCCATCTGGATTAACATGGGGTGTGAATTCAGTTCCGGAAATTGAAGGATTAAGTCTTTCAGTTTCAAACGTAACTGGCTCTACCGCAGATCTGACGATTATGCCGCCTGACGATTTTCATGGTACTACAGTTATATATGTAACCGTTACAGATTCAGATGATCAATCTGATGATACGCAATTTCAATTGACAGTCGTCAATGTGAATGATGCTCCTGAGATTGCATCTATTTCTGATAATTCAACTGATGAGGACAACGCCTTAGCCATTGCTGTTTCTGCAAGCGATATTGATGGTGATGAACTGCAATATTCAGCAGTCAGCGATCCTGCTGGCGCGTTATCTTCTCTTTCTTTTTCAGGATATCAATTGTCAGTGGTTCCGGCAACCAATTTTAATGGAAGTACAGTCATCACTGTTACTGCGACAGATGGAAACCTTAGTGATACTGAATCATTTACTCTAACTATTAATCCGGTTAATGATGCACCGTTACTTTCATCAGTTAATGATGTTACCCTGGATGAGGATGGCCAAACATCAATTAGTGTTACTCCCCAGGATGTGGATGGTGATGAATTGACCGTGGCATTATTTACAGAAAATAGTGATTTATTCCCGGGTGGGACTATTTCAATCAGCCCAAATCCGGCAGATGGGGGCACAGAAGTTACGGTAACCTTAACTCCTGCTGAAAACGGCAACGGAACTGCAAGTTTCGTTATGTCTGTGACAGATGGTGAATATTCTGCCTCTCGTGAATTTACGGTGACAGTAACACCTCAGCCCGACCCGCCTGTCGCAGCTATTGTTGGGGGGCCTTATTCAGCGCAGGCAGACGAAACGTATACTGCTGAAATAACACTCGATGCATCCGGCTCCTCAGACATTGATGGTTACATTACAGCGTATCAATGGTCAACTACCGCAGAAGGTGTTAATATTTCAAACAGTGTAAATCCGGCCGTTGCATTTCCCGAAGGTTCTTACACATTATACCTTACAGTTGTAGATGATGACGGTGAAACAGATTCAGATACCACGACTGTTACCATTGAAGAATATAATGATCCGCCTGTTGTACTGGCATCAGTTCAGGATGTAACAGTTGATGAAGATGCTTCCGGTGAAACCGTCGCAGACTTGGATGACGTGTTCCAGGATGTTGACAATGAACTTGTATACAGCTATACCAATGATAATTCTGCACTGGTCAGCGTAACCGTTGATGATGACAATGTTATACAATTATCTTTCACTGCCAATGGAAGCGGTACTGCAAATCTTTCATTTACAGCCACAGAAGACAGTGGCGAGAACTCAGTTACTGAAGATGTGGTTGTTCAAGTCAATGCTATAAATGATCCGCCGGTTATTGTTCGCCAGGCAGCTGATATAACAATCAATGAAGATGCATCTGTTACCCTGAGTTTATCTGACCTTATTGTGGAAGATGTTGATAATAATGAAAACGAGTATCTTTTACAGCTATTCACTGGTTCAAATTATATCCTCAATGGTTCGGGATATACTGTATACCCGTCAGAAAATTATAATGGAACATTAACTATCACCGCAATTGTGAGTGATGGCACTGATCTCAGTAATGAGTTCGATATTATCATTACTTTATTACCTGTGAATGATGCGCCTGTTTTATCGGGGATTGGCAATCAAATAATTAATGAAGATGAAGCATTGAATATGACTGTTACCGCAACAGATGTAGAATCCAGCAGTCTTAATTATAACGTATCCGTTAATGGAAGTGCTGATGTTTCTATCGATAATAGTGGAAATTTAACCGCGACTCCTGCTTATAATTTCTCTGGCCCAGTATCAGTGACCGTGACTGTGTCAGATGGTGAGTTGGAAGACAGTGAAACATTCACCT
>CAYXUG010000001.1:15284-35212 GCA_964468655.1 uncultured bacterium
AGTTGTACTCAGCTAAATCAACAGTAACCATTACCATTAATGCGGTGAACGATGCACCAATAGTTGTTGATGATAACTATCAGGTAAGTGAAGATGGAGTCCTTAATATTCCATCTCCAGGGATTTTAGCAAACGATATTGATCTTGAGGATGACAGTTTATTTGTCACTTTGGTTTCTGTTCCAGCAAATGGTACAGTTGAATTGAACGATGACGGATCATTCACCTATGCTGCATTTGCCAATTACTTTGGTACTGATTCTTTTACATACACAGCATTTGATACCGGTGGCGCTCAATCTGAAGAAGGAATAGTAAATCTGACAGTAACCCCGGTTAACGATCCCCCAGATTTTCTGTATCCGCCGGTTGAATCAGCGGTAGTTGGTGATGAATATCAATTTATTGCTGCTACGGTAGAACTTGATGGTGATGAAATTCAATTTTCAGCGAATGGTCTTCCTGATTTTCTAAGTGTTTCAGTAATTAATGCAGGAGAACCCGGAGATTCGTTTGATCCTGATACCATCAGCTATCTTATTTCAGGTATACCTACTTCAGAGGAGGATGCGGGAACTTATGAAATCTCTCTATTCTTTGATGAATATGATAATGAAGGCAATTTTATCGGTTATGCACAGTTGGATTATATTTTAATAGTCAAGCTGAGATATGAATACACATTAAAAGAAGGTTGGGATTGGCGGTCATTCCCGGTTGCTTCCGAAGGTGAAGATGGATTAACATTTTTCGACAGTGTCCTGGACAGTTTAACCGCTGTGCTTGCCTATCCCGACGACGCCTTGTATGAAACACCGGATGGATGGAACAATGCCATTGAATCCATCGACAGACACCTTGGGTATATGGTAAAGATGGAGAACAGTGAACAATTAATCACTGAAGGTTTTAAGCTTTCGGAGTCTGATCCAATGAATCTGAATAACACCTGGAATTGGATTGGTTATTATGGTTCTGAAGGTCTGACTGCATTTGACGCATTCAGTAGCATTCTTGATGAACTTGTCATTGTTGAATCAAGAACGGGAGCGCTTGTGGAAATTCCGGACGGCTCAGGAGGTTCCGTGTGGCTTGATGGAATTGGAGAATTGGAATATACAGAGGGTTATATTGCGAAACTGACATCCGCAGTTGAGGGATTTACATGGACTCAAGGATCTTCGTCACCCCAACAGGATGGTGGTGATTATATCACGATTTCAACGACCCGCTCTTTAACGAGCCCGGAGTATTTCAAATTCACAGAAACAATGGAATATGAGCTCATAACCATAAAAGTGGTGGGGGAAGGCCTTGAAGGAGGTGCAGAAATAGCAGCATTCAGCGGTGGCGTTTGTGTCGGCGCTGTGGTTTATTCACCTGATGGCAACGGCTACTTTCAGCTTGTTGCTTGGGAAGATGATCCATACACCACAGAAGTGGATGGGTTTGTTGATGGTGAACAAATCACATTAAAATTATGGACAAGTCAGACCGAACTGGAACTGACTAATATAGAGTGGATTGAGTTCAATGAATGGAATACCACGGGGCATTTCGCATCCAACAGTATTTCAGGAACTGTTTTGGAACTTGATGCTCTTGGGTTGGAAATTTTTGGATTACCGGAAGAAATGGCACTGCATGCCAATTTCCCCAATCCGTTTAATCCGACGACAACAATTCGCTTTGACCTGACAGCAGATTCCCATGTTTCTCTGGCGGTATATGACATTTTGGGCAGAGAAGTTAAAATGCTTATCAATAGAACCATTACCGGCGGTTATCATCAGATCGTTTGGAATGGACGTGATAACAGCTATAATGCAGTGCCTTCAGGTGTTTATATGTACCGCTTTATAGTGGATGGTAAAGTAATAAATACTAAAAAGATGATGATTATTAAATAAGTACATATTTAAACTAATTCGTGTTTATTTTGGGGAGGCTTAAGAAGAACGAGTCTCCCCGATGTGTTTTTATAAGAGAAAAATGAGAAAAATATGACGTGATGATGATCAAAGGATTTTCAATTTATTTATCCTAAATTCAGTAATGAACACGGAAATTAGGGGTTATTTTGCCCCGAGGAGTTTGTATATTTTTATTTATACTATAACTGTTTTATTTAACGGACAGTAAATAAATGCTAAAGAACATAATGAGTATAGTATGCCGATGTGTCATAACAGTGGTCATTATTGTCAGCACTGTTGTCGGACAGGACTATCCATTTTTTACGGTTAATGATACAACACGACTTAATGATACAATATTTTTAGACCATTTTAGTTATGTACAGACAAATTGGAATCATTTTATTGCTCTCGGTAATATAACACTAAGAGGAGGTCCATTAACAAGTGAGGAAGACTTCATAGATATCAATGCAAATAGCCAATGGGATTGGGATGATATTAATGAAAATGGTATTTGTGATGAGGGAGAGTGTGAGGATTTTACTGATTTTAACAATAATGGTATTCTAGATAATGCAGATGAAATTGGCATTTTTTGCGCATGGGAAGATACTATTACTGAAGAACCCTCAGATTCACTATTTTGTGTTGGTGCTGACTATTTTGACAGTTCTAATCCACCTTGGTCTAATATAAGAGCGTGGAAGGATGATGATGCACCCGACTCTCCTGAACAGGATGGATATATTCAGGGATATCCAATTAATTACAGGTATTGGGATGCCAGTTTAGAAACAGAAATGGAAATTGATTTAAATGAAGTAAGTTATGTAGAATTTGGATTTTGGGATACGACAGGAAATTTTGGGCCTTCGAATTCTTTTTCAGGGATCAACATGAAAGTAGATTCTCCTCAATATTATCAATACACCGAAACACACGATAATCCGCATCTTTTTATATTGAACGAACCTTTAGAGCAGGGGACTGAATTAGGTCTATATACGCAGGATTCTTTATGTGTTGGCGGTACAATATTAACTGGGGAATACGGTCAGATGTTTTACGCATGGAATGATGATCCTGACACCCCTGAACTGGATGGATTTGTGGATGGAGATACCGTTGTATTGTATTTAAACCGTGATGGCGAGGAATCAGGGCCATTAAATATAGAATTTGTTGAATATTCAGTAGTTGTTGATGGTGAAACAGTAGAATGGAATACTTCCGGACTGTTTCAGGAAGAAACAATTTCAGGAATCCGTCTAACAAGTCCGTCAATTTCAACAATCCCGGTGGAACCGATTCTGGAAGATGTCGGGTCTTTTGAACCCTTCAATTTAAATGATTTTGTTACTGATCCTGATGATGATATCACCGAATTAACATGGTCATTTTCCTACTTGGATACCATATTAGATGTGAACATTGATAATGATAATATAGTCACTGTCGATGTTCTTATTGATGACTGGTTTGGTTCTGAAATTGTAACGTTTACCGCCGAAGACCCGAGTGGTGGTACAGGCAGTCGGGATGTAACATTTACTGTAATACCTGTGAACGATTCGCTGTTTGTTGAAAATCCAATTGATGATGTAACCATTAATGAGGATGAATTGGATTCCTTATTCCTGGTGGATTTAGATGATGTATTTGAAGATGTTGATGACTCAACGTTTACGTTTGAGTGGACGAGTGAGGATACGGGTCTTTTAACAGCTTTTATTAATGAAGATAATGAAGTCACTCTCTTTATTGTGCCAGATTCCTTTGGTGTTTCTTTATTAATGTTCTTTGCGTCTGATACTGAATATACAGCAGTAGATTCAGTCTTGATCACTGTTAATCCTGTGAACGACGCACCCGTTGCAGGAGATGTTTTTGCAGAAGTTGATGAAGACAGTTCTATAATGATTCCATTGTCAGTTTCCGATATAGATAGCGACGAATTGACTTTTGTTATCATAGAAATACCCGAGAATGGAACGGTTAATTTTGTGGGATCTGACAGTGCCAATTATGAACCAAATACCAACTTTAATGGGTCTGATATTTTTACATTTAAGGTCTATGATGGGGGTCTTTATTCTGAAGAAGCAACCGTAACAGTTACCATTCACCCCGTCAATGATTCACCCTTAGCTTTAGATGATGCCTATGGGACATCTGACACACTTGATACGCAGGAGGAAGGTTTGCCCGGTGTTTTGGCAAATGATTCTGATATTGACAGCGAATTTCTTATAGCGCAAATCATTGAGGGGCCAGATTCTGGTACGGTCGATTTAGAGCCGAATGGCTCATTTACCTATATTCCAAATGCCGGTTTTTCGGGTACCGATTCTTTTTCATATGCTGCTGTAGACGAAGACAATGCACAGTCAGATCCGGCAACTGTTCAAATAACAGTTTCAGAGATAGTAATAGGCGCACCAATTGTTGAACCGGATTTCTATGCTACAAATGAGGATGAGCCGTTAAGCATTCTCAGTTATGATTATGGTGTCCTAGCCAATGATTCTGATACCAGTGGCGTTGATACGTTAAGTGCACAGCTATATCAGACTACATCAAATGGAAATCTAACATTTAATTCAGATGGAACTTTCTCATATACTCCCAACACAAATTATTTTGGTGCAGATACTTTTTATTATCAGGCATTTAATGGTTTTTTATATTCTGGCCCTGCTGTAGTAACCCTAACTATTAATCCCGTTAATGACGCTCCGATTGCGACAGGTTTTTTCGTTGAAACTGAGGAGAATATTTCTGTCATATTAGATTTTGCTGGAAATGTTACTGATCCAGAAACGCCAAGTGATTCATTGGAGTATCAGATTTTAGTTTTACCTATACATGGAAATATGGTTGATAATGTATATTTCCCAGATACAAGTTTTTATGGCGAAGACAGTTTAACTTATGTAGCTATCGATGATGAATTACTGCAGTCAGAACCGGCAACAGTACATATAATAGTGGAACAGATCATCATTGTACCGATTGCAAATGCTGGTATTGATATTCAGGAAAGTGTGTCTTTTCCCTATGATCCAATTTTAATCACATTGGATGGCTCACAATCAACAGATGAAGATGGATACATTGTATCCTATAAATGGTATGAAATATTGGATACTGAAGAAAAAGTACAAATAGGGTCTGGTGGGAATCCTTCAATCTATTTTTCGTATGGTGATCATTTTGTTGAACTTAAAGTAACCGATGATGAAGATGCAGATGGAATAGACACTGTTTTGGTTGCTGTAATTCCTGATCCCAACCAGCCCCCGGTGGCGGAAGACATTGAAACCACTATTGATGAAGATGAAAATATTTCAATTACGTTAACAGGGTCAGATTTTGAAACACCCAATGATTTAAGTTTTTATATTGTAGATGAACCCCTCCACGGATCCCTGTCAGAAAGCAGAGCATTGAAGGTATTCACTTATCTTCCGGATGAAAATTATTTTGGAATAGATTCCTTTACCTATGCTGTGACAGAAGAAAACGAAATAGGAGGCATGAGCATTGAATCCGACACAGCAACTGTAACCATTACAATTAATCCTATTAACGATGTGCCTGTACTAATATTTGATACTTTGCAAAATTCTCTGGATGAAAATACATTCATTGATATTTCTTTTAATATGACTGATGGCGATGATGGGATCTATGCATCACCATTGGAATTTGTGGTAGTTAATGAACCGCTTTATGGGCAGGTAACCATTGATACAACAGGGTCAGAATTAACCTATACGCCTTACCAAAATTATTTTGGGAATGATAACTGTGTAGTGAAAACAGTAGAAACAACTGGTGATAGTCTGAGTTCAGTTCCGGTGCAGCTGAGCTTTACGGTGATTAATGTTAATGACCCGCCCGTAGCTTATGGGTATTCATATACATTGCCTGAAGATAGTGAAACATTTTCATTTATTTTGCAGGCATCGGATGATCAGGATATTTCTGAATTGACATATAATGTTTTTTCCCCTCCGAACTTTGGTACATTTGTTTCCGATGGAAGTAATCAGGCGGAATACACACCAAATCTGAATTTTGATGGTGTAGACGCTCTTGTCTTCAATGTAAGGGACAATCTTGGTGTATTTTCTGATTCTGCGGTAGTTACCTTAACCATAATACCAGAAAATGATGCGCCTGAACTTATTGGTGAGATTGCGGATACTACTGTCCTTGAAAGTTCAGAAAATATAGTTATCAATTTGGCGGATGTATTTTATGATGTGGAGAATGGAAGTGAACTCACCTACTCTGTTAGCGAAAATGTAAATGGGTTAACTGTAAATGTCACTGATTCGATTTTAACTCTTTCTTTTGCAGAGGGAGTTTCCGATTCAGGGACGGTGGACATCACTGCCAGTGATAATATCAGCCGTGATGTTGTCAGTACATCCTTCAATGTAGAAATTATCTCGGTAAATGACCCACCTGTAGTGGAACTCATTTCACCGGAATTGGATGAGGATACTGAACTGGAGATAGTGCTTGTCGCCTCAGATCCGGAAGGAGACAGTCTTATATATTCAATAATCCAGGCACCTGTAAATGGGTCTTTATCCCCTGTGGCCAATAATTCCTATTTGTTTTTGCCAAATTCTGACTTTTTTGGAAGTGATTCTTTCAATTACCGTGTAAGTGATGGTGAAAATCAAATAGATAAAACAGCACAGTTACTGATTAATGCCGTAAATGATTTACCGAATTTCATAACTGAGAATCTCCCCGATGCTTTGGAGAATAGTGCTTATGAAACAGTAATACAAGTAGATGATATTGATAATAGCCAAGAAGAACTTGGCCTTTCTATCATATCAGGCCCCGCATGGCTGGGATTGGAAGAGCTTGTTTTGAGTGGAACTCCCGGTGGCAATGATGCCGGGATCTTTGATGTCACACTTGAACTGTCTGATGGTCTGGGATCTGTTTCCCTCACAGCAAGCTTAATTGTGGTTAATTCAAATACCCCCCCAATTGTTGAAAATTTAAATATCAATGTTGAGGAAGATAATCTTGTAGAATTTTCTCTTTACGCAAGCGATCCGGAAGGCGAAGAAATTAGTTTTAATGTTTCTTCTCCGGGGAATGGTGTATTATCAGGTACTGCACCAAATCTTATTTATACCCCCAATCTTAATTTCTTTGGTGTTGATTTATTTACATACACTGCTTCAGATGGGGACTTAGAATCTGATACGGCAACCGTGATAATACAAGTATTGGGAATCAATGATAATCCTGTAGCCGGTGATTTAACATTTGAGGTTGATCAATCTCCCTTTCAAGTAGATTTCAGCTCTGTTGTTTCTGATCCGGACGGCGATATATTAGCTATTATTACGGTTCCGCCATCTTCGGGTGATACCTTAAGTACAATCTTTGGCGGTTCTTTGATACCTGCAGGTGATCTTATATATGATTACATTCCTCCCGGATCAACTCCAGATGCAGACTTTATGCTGTACAAAGCAACAGATGGAATATCTGAGACTGGACTGTACATAGCAACATTTAATCTTTTCGGAAGATCATGGTCACGATTCATACCGCCATCTGCTTTTGATGATCATATCAATATGGCAGAGGATGAAATAAAGGAAATCACCTTTGTTGGTTTTGATGTTTCTAACAATTTTCCTTTAGATGGAACAGAGTCTGTAACGATTACACAAGCACCTGTAAATGGCAGTTTGGGGGCTATAGTATTCTCTGAAGCTTCCACAATCCAATTGGCTCAATGGAATGTTGAGTATATACCGCAACTGAATTATTTTGGTACGGATACTATTCGCTTCACTGTCACCAACCCCAATAATGAGAGTGGTCCTTCTGCAGAAGCAGTTATTTCCATTGCAATAAATTCAGTTAACGACCTTCCTCAAATGGATACAATATCTGATGTTGCAATTAATGAAGATAACTCAGTAGAAATTAATTTTACTGCCGCCGATCCTGATAATGTACTTGAGTCTGCCATTACTTCTTCCAATGAACATTTAGAAGTTTCAGTAATAAATGATTCCACAATAAGCATAACACCGGAATTAGATTATAACGGTTCCGGTACCATTAATATTACTGCGACGGAAATTGGCGGAGAAGGATTAAGCACATCTCAACTGTTTACTGTTGATATATTACCGGTAAACGATGCACCCCTATTGTCCCAGATAAATGACATAACGTTTAATGAAGATGAATCAGCTACGATTTCACTTTCATCTACCGATGTGGATTATGTTTCCCTTACCTATGCCGCAGTCATTAATTCAGATGATATTCAGGTATCGGTAAGCAATAATCTCCTTACCTTGGCGGGCAGTAGTGATTTCAATGGCGAAGACACCATAACTGTCACTGTTTCAGATAATGAAGGCGCAGAGGACAGCCAGAACATACCAGTCGTAATCATTCCGGTCAATGATGCCCCCATATTGGATGAACTTACATCACTCACGATAAATGAAGATTCAACCGCAGAAGTAGAACTTTCCGCATCTGATGTAGATTCTCAGTCAAGAAACCTTCTCCCCACTCAAAATTTTACTGTTGTCATTACTGCATCTTCAAGTGATGGTACCGATGTACCACTGACATTTGGAATGACAACAGGTGCTACTGATAATTACGATGACGATTTAGATGAATATGCACCACCCGCACCTCCAACAGGGTTCGATGCTGCGCTATCTTGGAATGGTGACAGGTATTTTACGCAGATATTGGCTCCAAGCACGGAAGAAACTACCATGCCCATCGCAGTGAGTGAATTGTACAGTTTTTCCTGGGATCCCGCGATTATTTCTGCTTCTGGTCAGTTTATTATAACAGATAATTTTGGTGGTGGATTCTTGAGCGTGGATATGGCTTCGATTGGCTATCTTGATGAATCATCAACACCATTCTGGGGTAATATATCAGAGTTTCGCATTACTTTTACTGCATCAGAATCATCAGATTCTCAGTCATTAGAGTTTAGTGCAACTGCAAGTGAACATATTAATATATCTCTCAGCGGGACAACCTTAACTATTATACCCGAAGAAAACTGGTTCGGGTCAGAAGATATAATAATTTCTGTTTCTGATGGTGAATTAACAGATAGTGACGAATTAAATGTTATCGTTCAGTCCGTTAATGATGCTCCCGTTTTGAGTCTTGTTTCTGATCAAGAAGTGGATGAAGATAACAGTGTAGATGTATTTCTCAATGCAAGTGACAGTGATGAAGATTACTTAACCTATTCCGTTACAGATTCCGGTAGTGTGAGCGCTTCTATAAGCGGGAATGTGCTTACATTGACTCCGCCAAATAATTATAATGGAGAATCATCTATTTCTGTTTCTGTAACAGATGGTGAATTTTCCGACGGTTCAGATTTTATATTAATGGTGAATGCTGTGAATGATGAACCCACTGTTTTCCAGTCTCTTGAAGATACCCTTCTGTTAGAAGATTCAGGTGTAGTGACCATGGAACTCAGCTCAGTATTTGCTGATATTGATGGTGATAGTTTGGTATATGGCACAATCATGAGTACAGCAGGTATTATTACAACTGAAATTTCTGGTGATATCTTAACCATTTCGACACTTCCCGATCAGTATGGCGGACCTGTAATGGTAACGGTAACAGCATATGAACAACAGGGAAGTCAATCAGTAAACGATTATTTTGAAGTAATGATAGAAGGTATCAATGATCCACCGATTCTTACCTCTATTGGTGATCAAGATGTGAATGAAGATAATTCAATTAATATTCCCTTGCAATATGATGATATTGATACAGATCTGGATTCATTAACATTTGATTTAACTGCTGATCCTGTGGATGGGCTTGATACTTATTTATTCGATGGATATGAATTACAACTCCAACCAACTTCTGATTTCTTTGGAGAAATTACAGTTACAGTTACTGTTGGTGACGGTGAATTTGATGTGAGTCAAAATTTTAACTTAACGTTTTTACCTGTTAATGATTCTCCAGAATTATTAGGAATAACCGATATCACTATCGATGAAGACACGGACACCACATTGGTAATTACACCCACTGATGTTGATGGAGACAGTATTGATATTGTTATTACTTTGGGTGATACTGTCTTGTTTGACCCGGATTTATTTGCTGATACAATTTCCGTTTTAGCGGGCGAAGAAATTGTAATTTTATTCCAACCTGAACCGAATCAGAATGGGTCGGTGGATGTGGTTATTATTGGTTCTGATGGAAATGTTGACGTTGTTAGAAACTTAGTTGTTACCGTAATTGCAACCGAAGATCCCCCCGTTGCCTATGCAGGATTAGACACTTTATTATTGTCCTATCAGCCATGGGATCCCATTAATTATCAACTTTCTGGTGATGGCTCAGAAGATTCTGATGGGTTTATTACAGACTACATCTGGGAAGACAATGGTGAAGAAATAGGAGTTGGAATCAACCCGGAAGTTGGTTTAGCAATAGGAGTTCATACAATTAATCTAACAGTCACAGATAATGATACTCTTCAATCTTCAGATACAGTTGTAGTTACAGTTTCAGGTGTGCCACATGCACAAGATATCGTTAAAGTTATTAGTGAAGGTTCTTCAACAGAATTTACGTTATCTGGAGAAGATGGTGAGCAAAATCCGCTCGATATTGTTATTATTACTTTCCCTGAGAATGGTGAACTTATTGGCGAAATACCTGTATTTGAATATGTGCCAGACGCAGAGTTTTTCGGTTCTGACACCCTGATTTATAGCGTCAGTGATGGGGTTTATGCCGATACTGCCTTGGTAGAAATAATTGTTACGTCTGTTAATGATATTCCTGAGGTGGATGATGTGACTGTTGAAACAGATGAAGATATACCGGTAGAAATAACTCTTGAAGGTAATGATGCAGATGGTGATGAGTTAGAGTTTCCTGTATTAATCCCCCCGCAGCATGGTGGTTTTGACGGTGAAATATATACTCCGAATTTGGATTTCTTTGGTAGCGATTCATTTTCATATAGAGCCTTTGATGGTCAGGCTTATTCTGACACAGCCACAGTTACCATTACAATCAATCCGGTGAATGATGCTCCTGAAATTGCTGATATAGTAGATCAGTCTGTTTTGGAGGATTTGGTATTTACATACACTTTATCAGCAACAGATGTAGAAGAAGATGAACTTACGTTTTTAGCAGATGTAGACAGTAACGCAACAGCATCAATTGATGGAGCGGAGCTAACGGTTATTCCTGATGCTGATTTCAATGGTGAAATAGAAGTGACAGTGACCGTATATGATTCAGATCTGAGTGATACTACAACATTTACATTGCAGGTGGAACCTGTCAATGATACACCTGTAGTTAATGATCTGAATATCGATTTAGATGAAGATACGCCCGTTGAAATAACGCTTGAAGGATACGATGTAGATGGTGATTCATTGACAATTGAAGTGGTTGTCGGACCCACCTACGGTATTTATGCAGACGGTATTTACACACCAAACCAGAATTATTTTGGTAGTGATACTCTATCTTATCGTGCCTTTGATAGTCAGGTTTATTCTGATACAGCTGTAGTTACCATTATAATCAATCCGGTGAATGATACCCCTGAAATTGCTGATATAGTAGATCAGTCTATGCAGGAAGATTCGGTGTTTACATACACTTTATCGGCAACAGATGTTGATGGTGATGAACTTACATTTTCAGCAGAAGTAGATGGAAATGCTACTGTGTCTGTTGATGGAGTAGAGCTAACGGTTGTTCCTGATCCTGATTTCAATGGTGATGTAGTCGTAACCGTTACAGTAGATGATTCAGACTTGAGTGACAGTACAATATTTACTTTACAAGTGGAACCGGTTAACGATTCACCCCTGGTAAGCGACATGGATGTTGAAACAGATGAAGATATACCAGTTGATATTACTTTAACGGGTTCTGATGTTGATGAAGATGAATTAACTTTTGAAGTGGTGGATGCACCATTGAACGGCAGTTTTACTGATGGCACCTATACTCCAGATGAGAATTACTACGGTAGTGACTCATTTACATATCATGCATTTGACGGTCAGATTTATTCCGATATAGCTTCTGTATTTATTAACGTAAATGAAATAAACGATCCTGTTATTGTTGCAAATCCAATGACGGATGTAGAGGTAGATGAGGATGCGGATGCCATTATTCATGCAAATCTTGATATTGTATTTAGCGATGTGGATAACCCTGTTCTTACATTTACGTTTGATAACTCAGATACAGAACTTCTGACTGCTTCAATTGATAATGAAAATGTTTTAAGTTTTGAATTTCTTGAGAATATGTTCGGTTCAGCCGTCATTACCGTTACTGCATCAGATGGTGAATATGATAGTTCTGACGATGTTATTGTTACTGTAGCTCCGGTCAATGACCCGGTTGAGATTGATAACGCCTTGGGAGATTATGATGTAAGCATAACAACTGATTATGAATACATTTTGGGCAATCTTGATGACATTTTTTATGATGTTGAAGATGATGATTCTCTGGTATTTTCTATAGACACAACTGGATCACCCTTAGATTTGACTGTTAATATTGAAAATGAAATTGTCTTGAATTTTGATGTGTTGTATGCCTGGGATTCGGCCAGTCAAACAATCGTTCAGCAACCCCAATTTATTGGTGAAACAAACGTGATTTTTACAGCCACTGAACCAGGCGGTGAGTACAGTATAAGCGATACTATTTTGGTGACTGATAAAATTGCACCGAGCTTTATTGTGGGTGTATTCCAGAATCCACTGGCGACAGGTCATCTTGAATTTTATTTCTTTCACTCTGAAACACTTGTAACCAACCCAACTGCTCAAATAAACGAGGATGAATTAAATGTTGTGAGGCATCAGGGCTCAGAGTGGGGAGAGGATTCACCTTATTATGCAGATTACGTTTCAACAGAAATAGAGGACCATTCGCTAAGTGTTACCGCTACAGACACGATAGGAAATACAGGATCAACCATTTATAACTTTTTCGTTCAGCCCGTTTCGGGTAGAATGGCGTCAACATTTTCTTCGTTTGAAGATCATTTTGTCATTAATATCAGCGAAAATACATTCATAAACGATGACCAGATACTTCTACTTCCCAACGATTTCATGACAATTCTCAGATATGGACTGGAAGAAGAATTGTCAGATAATCTCATAGGGAATGTTTTAACAATTAGATCACAACAGACACATTATGGGGATAAAATGGCTGTAGGTATGCATGATGAAAATATGGATGAGCTGCTGGTACAGTTCCCCGGATTCTACCGATTGGAATATGGGCGCTGGGAATACTTGGAAACCTATTACTCATTAACAGAACAAAAAATATGGTGTCTCACAGAAAAACCGGGAACCTACGTTTTAAGAAGTGAAGCTGACAGGGCGCCCATTGAAATGCCCGATAAATTTGCTCTTAATCAGAATTATCCAAATCCATTTAATCCGGCCACAACCATTGTGTTTGACATTCCTCAGAAAATGTTTGACAGGATTGAGATGGATACACGACTGGTTGTTTATGACCTGTTAGGAAGAGAAATAAGAACTCTTGTTGATAGTAAAATGTTATCAGGAAGACATAAGATTATCTGGAATGGAAAAAATAATCATGGATTAAATGTGGCAAGCGGTATTTATTTTTACAGGTTAAATACACATGAATTTATGCAAACAAATAAAATGATTTTACTGCGATAAGATAATGAAAAACAAATATACAAAAATATATTTTGGTGTATTAATTATTATTTTACTTTTTTATACTGGATGTACAGACCCCTTAAGTGGGAATCCCGAACACTTGGCTAAAATTGAAGAGGGTTGGGATAAGTTTGAAGCACACTTTTATACTGAAGCGCTGGAATCATTTATAGACGCAAGAGACGGTCTTGAGGTTGATTATTTTACCGATTCTCTATTTTTAGCTTATTCAGGATTGAGTGAAGCATACCTTGGAATGGGCTGGTGTTATCTTAGATTAAATGAAGCACAAGAGTCCATGGAAAGCTTCATGGCGAGCGAAACGTTGGGTGTGTACGGTTTTGGTACGAGTATAGGTTTGATGGGTGCTTACTATAAATTGGGACAGCCGGATGATGATGGGAATATGGATGAATCCATGATTGACAATGCCATTGAGACCGGTGACTGGATTTTAAGTACTCTATCAACTACGGGGATGGACACTAACCTGTTTATTCACGATCCCAATATAGATTCAGATGATGTTCGCATTCTTATTGCGAGGAGTTATTTTTTCAAAGGAGATGAAGACAGCGTTTTAGAATGGATTATCATAATTGATTCAGAAACAGACTACGGTTATTTAAATAAAGATGACCCTGACACTTGGCATCTACCCGGATCAAGCCAACTTTACAACTCTTTTGGAGAAGTTTTATTAGCTATTCTCGAAATATTGGATATAGGCGGAGGTTTGATTTAAGAAGAAGGGATGTTTCATCCTTTAAAATCCAATGATGTATAATTTTTTTAAAAAACTTATCGGTTTAAATAAATTGACTGTCCTTTGCAGTCTTTTGTTTTTAATTACATCACCTTTAATAGCGCAGGATGTGGATATCACTCTTTATCCGGCAGATAATTATGATTTAAACAACATTGCCCTTTTTATCAGCAGTGCTGAAGATTGGTTCAATACTTCACTTTTTTATGTACAAATTAACAATAATGAGAATTATCCAATACAATATCGTCTAATATACAGGATGTCAATTGTCAATTCACCCGTTGTGAATGGTGAGGTGATAAGAGGATACACAAAAGTAGGTGTTGAAGCTGAGGGGTCTTTAGGAGAAGGTGCTTTAAGTGCGAATGGTTCAGCTGAAATTTATAACAATGATAATTTTAGATTGGCAGATCTGGAAATTGAATCTGAATTTAATGCAGTTGTTTCTTCAGCTGGTAGATTACCGGCAGGTGATTACACTATTACTGTAGAAATTCAAGCAGATGAATTAGGTAATGGAGAAGAATTATATTTTGTTGATCCTGAAGATGAAAACTATGTAAAAGATTCGGAGACAATAGAACGCTCAATTACGGTACCAACTGATTTTCAGTTGAACCTCCCGGCTTATGAAAGCATTGTGAATCAGTCCAATCCGACATTTTCATGGCAGTCCTGGGATGTGGCTCAATATATAGTTGTGAATTACACCGTTACAATATGTCTAAGGGAGGAAGACCAGAGTGATGAAGAAGCCATGGAAAATCTTGCATGGTGGGAAGAAAGTTTTGAACATATCAGTATTGGATCTGTTGAAAATGTAACCTGGCAGTATCCTCCGGAAGCCGACCCTTTTGTCCCGGGTGGAAGAGAGTTTGTTTGGCAGATTTCAACTTATGATGTTGAAGGGTTGTATGGATATGATGAAGTTGATCCATTCGTCAGTGAAATCTGGTATTTCAAGTTTGGAGAACCGGCTCAACTGCAAACACCAGCAGATAATACCACAGATGTTGGTACCGTAAGGCCTACATTTACATGGAGCAGTGTTGTGGGGGCTACTGGTTATGAAATTGCTTTTGGCGATCAGGAAGATCCCATTGTCGAGTTGCCATTTTGGACTGGAGTAGTTTCAAGTCCATCGTATACCTATGAGCTGGATGCAAACCCATTAGTACCTTTGCCAAACTACAGATATTATTGGAAGGTTAGACCCAACCCCCTCGAAGCAATCCCGGGAAATTGGTCGGAAGATATTTTCAGCTTCTCCATTAGACAAATTATTCCAACAACCCCCAATGGAAGTGAAGAATCCACAATTCTGCCAACATTTATGTGGGAAGGTCCTGCTGATTTGGGTGGGTACCAATTTAGAATATCGGAAAGTGAAGATGATTTGGTAGAAGATCCATTTTATACTGCAGATGTTACTTTGTCCAATTATTCCTATCCTACCGATGCACCTGCATTAACACCTGGTAAACCATATAATTGGAAAGTCCTGGCATTGGATCAAAGCGGCAATCAGTTAGGTGAAGTTGAAGAATATCTTGAGGTTGGCAATTTTAGTATACAGCCAATTGGTCTGACATCTCCTACAGATGGAGCGCAGATATCGAGCGTAACACCTATGTTTTCCTGGGATTCTCCATTAGGTGTTCCTTATTTTGAATATCAACTTAGTACGAGTGGTGATCCAACCGTTGAGGATCCTGATTATATTGTAACTGTTAATACAGCAAATTATACATTGCAAGCTTCTGAATATTCATTGATCCCGGGTGAAACATATTTTTGGAAGATTATTGCCTTGGATGGCGATGAAGCTATTATTGGAATTGTGGAAGACTACCCAGAAGTTTTTTCATTTACACTGGAATCTCTCGAACTATCCAGCCCATCAGATAATGCAGTGGAATCTACATGCACTCCGGCATTTAGCTGGTCAGCACTGCCCGGGCTTGATAAATTTGAATTGAGAATCAGCAATGAAGATGACCCTGGAATAGAATCACCCTTCTTTTCTTATGAAATCACTGGATCTCAAAGTTTCACCTATCCTTCGGATGCTGATTTTCAACTTTGCTGTGAGACAGGAGGTCCCTATTTCTGGACGGTGGTCCCCCTTGATGATAATGGTAATATTATAGGTGAACTTGAAAATTATGAAAAACGAAATTTTTCAATAAGTCCCATCACTCTTTCATCACCGGATAATGATGAGGTTCTTAATTCATTAACACCAACATTTATGTGGGAAACCCCTCTGAATTTACCCGGCTCTGTCATTCATTTTTCTGATCATGAGGATCCTTCTTTAGAATCACCCCTTGTATCCGTGAATGTTACAGGGAATAATTTTACACCCATTGAAAATGAAGCCGGTTTTGGTCCGGGATTGACATTCTATTGGACAGCTGTAGCTGCTGATAATTCGGGATCAGCTTGTGGAATTATACCGGAAATCAGATCTTTTAGTTTTCCTCAATTAGCAACAATCAGCCCATCAAATGGAGATGTTTTGGAAAATGCCTGCCCCCAGTTCAGTTGGGAGGGGTTGCAGGGTGTTAGCAGCTACGCACTGACAATAACTGACAGTGATGGAAATGTTGTCTTTTCAGAAAATGTAACAAGTTCACCTTATCCATTGCCCCTATCATTGGGCCCGGGCGAAAATTACAGATGGTTTGTACAGGCATTAAATGACGATGACTCAGAAATCGGATTACCTACGCCGGAAGTAATATTTTCCGTTAATCCTGTTGAATTGGTTTCACCCTCTAACGGGGAACAGGTAACTTCACTCCTGCCGGTTTTTCAATGGAACAGCCCAACTTGTGTGGGTCAGTTTAAAATTCAAGTTGTAAGAGTTGATGATGAGCAAACCATTTTAGAAAAGGACGATATACAAGGAATTTCATTTAGTTATCCTGTAGATGCTGAGCCATTGGAATATGAGAAAGAATACTTTTGGAATATTCAAGCAGTATCAGATGATGGTCCCGTTGGTGGTGTGTCTGGGAATGGTTCTTTTTTCACTCCCCCACAACCGGAGATTGCACCTCCTGTAATTACGGGGATAACATTTCAAGGCGAAACAGCCCTCCCATCTGTCACTGTAGTGCTAGAGTCCGGAACCGATCATTTTAGTTGTGCATTTTCCTGGGATGCAGAAATGGGAGATATTTTTCATGAAGAAGAAGAATTTAATTTACCCACCTATAATTATCCTGATGATGGGAATGAAATTCCATGGGCAACATCATTCTTTGTTCAAATAGCAGCATTTGATGCTGATGATCAACCTTACGGTAATCCCACACACTTATCAGATATATTTTCAGCAGTGTCACCTGATGATCCGATTCAACCACCACCAACCCTGTCAGTATCAATTGCAGATTATGCACCCATTATGCCGGGATTTTCATGGACAAATGTTGTTGCTGCCACAAGCTACCGGTTAATTGTCAGTGGAGATGAGGAAATAGATGATGATGGTTATTTAAGTAGTGGATTTTTTGATACCAATATTTCTGGCACCGAATTTCAATGGACACAGGATGACCAAACTCTGGATTATGAAACACCCTATTTTGCACAGGTAACCGGGTATATAGAAGAAGAAGCGAATTCAGAGCCAAGCACAATAATTAGTTTCACGACAGGCCAACGGCTGGGAGCTGGTGAGCAGCCGGTTATCAGTGTAACTGCCGAGGGTCCTGACCCCAGAATTCCAACCATCTATTTAACAACATCTGTTACTGGCGCAGAAAATTATACCATTACTTTCAGCACAAATGAAGATATGTCAGAAGCATGGGAATCTACCGCTATCGTAACTTTCCCATACACTTATCCGGGTGACCCTGCTTTGGTGTATACCACCACATATTATGTCGGAGTACAAGCGTTTATAGAAAGTGAAATTCACGGTTTGCCTTCAGATATTGTTGCCTACACCATAGGCAGCGAACCGGGTGCGAATGAACAACCTGTTCTTTCGGTGTCACTATCTGAGCAGGATAAGAGGTTCCCTATTTTTGATTTAATGACAGGTGTTACAGCAGCAACAGGATATCAGATCAGTTTATCATCTTCCGAAGATATGTCTGAGATATTTTGGATGTCAGATATCCTTTCGCAATTTCCTTATACCTATCCTGGTGATCCATTACTTCAATATAATACACCTTATTTTGTTCAAGCGCAGGGGTATAAGGATGAAAACCCCCACGGATTGCAGGGCGCAATTATTTCATTTACAACAGGACCAGAACCGGGAGCCGATGAACAAGCAGAAATTACCATTTCTTTTGGAGCGGAACCGCTACGGCCCATCTTTACCCTTGTTTCAACTGTAACAGGTGCTGAGGGTTATCAATTATCTATTGGAACTGAAAGTGACATGTCTGACCCCATGTGGACTTCAGATGTTGTTACAAGTTTTCCATATTCCTATCCAAGCGGAGAACAAGCACTCGAGTACGGGAATGTTTATTATGCTAGAGCAACTGCCATAAAAAATGATTTACCCCATGGTATGCCCAGTAACGTAGTCCTGTTTCAAACACCATCAATTACGAAGCCAGTTCTGCTTGAAGCACCGCTTTTTTCATGGATTTCAACCGATCCGCCATCGTCTTCATATGAAGTTAGTGTTAGTTTAATGGAAGATATGTCTTCTATTGTTTGGCAGCAAACGGCTCAAGGTACCAATGTATCACTCCCAGATGATGTATTGGATTGGGGAACAACCTACTACTGGCAAGTACAGGGAATTGATGGTGAAGGCAATCCATTTGGTGATCCAAGTAATACTGCATTTTTTGTGACAGCTACCGTAGATCCGCCTGAATTAACTAGTCCTGTGAATGAACAGGTAGCCACACTGACGCCCACTTTTATGTGGGGATCAGTACCACAAGCCACGCAATATGAGATTTCTTTATCAGAAGATGAAAGTATGTCATCTGTACTCTGGAGTGAGATAACCAGCGCAACAAATATTTCTTATCCTGTTGATGCTTTACGACTGCAGAGAGGACAGACTTACTTTTGGCGTGTACAGTCCCAGAATGGTGATGGAGACCCAATTGGTGACCCAAGTTTAGTTGCATCTGTAATTATGCCTCCACCGGTACAGCCGCCTGATTTAATCAGTCCCGGGAACAGCGAACAGATAACAACCCTGACCCCGGCATTTTCATGGTCAACTGTAACAGAAGCAACACAGTACGAAATATCTTTGTCAGAAGATGAAGGAATGTCATCCGTATTATGGAGCGAGGTTACGGGTGCAACGAATGCTACCTATCCTGATGATGCACTGCATCTGCAGCGTGGTCAGGCATATTACTGGCAGGTGATACCTTTGGATGAAAATGGCGACCCCTTTGAAAATGCATCCAGTAGCGTGTTCTCATTGCTTATGCCCCCGCCGGTACAGCCGCC
>CAYXUG010000001.1:35312-92064 GCA_964468655.1 uncultured bacterium
AAAATGCATCCAGTAGCGTGTTCTCATTGCTTATGCCCCCGCCGGTACAGCCGCCGACACTTACAAGTCCTGCTAGTGGAGACATGGTATCTTCGCTAAACCCAACCTTCACTTGGGAAGGGATCACAGAAGCCGCGCAATATGAAATCAGAGTTGCTGAGGATGAAGAAATGGGTTCATTCATCTGGAGTACTGTCACCACCGAAATTAGTGTTTCTTACCCGCAGGATGCGTTAAATCTGAATTATGCAGCTGACTATTACTGGCAGGTAGTACCGTTGGATGCTGAAGGCAACATGTTTGATGATGTTACTAGTACTGTTTTCAGTTTTCAGACACCAACAATTCAACCACCGAATCTCTTGTCTCCCGTGAATGTTGCTGTCACAAGCTTAACCCCTTCTTTCTCCTGGGAGGCGGTTGAAGGTGGATCTGCTTATGCGATAACTATTGGATCTTCTGAGGATTTGTCGGAAGTAATCCTGATGGTAAATGTACAGGCAGTTGAATTTACTTACCCCGGAGACCCGCCTTTGGAAAACGAAAAGACTTATTTTTGGCGGGTTCAAGCACTTGATGCAGACGAAAATTCTTTTGGTGAAGCGAGCAGTATTGCATCCTTCAATACACCTTCTATTGGGGAAATTTCTCTCATAGCACCGGTTGATCAAACAGTGACAAATCTTACACCTTCATTTTCCTGGGGGACACTTGAACTAGCTGCAAATTACACAATTACCATTTTGCTGAACGAGGAGGTAGTTTGGTCCCAGACAACTGAAACAGGTGAAGTAACCTATCCCGGGGAACCACCTTTTTCCTATGAAACGAATTATTCATGGAACGTCCAACCATTGGATGGTGATGGGAATCCCATTGCCAACAAACCCCAGGCAACATTTACAACACCCCCATTGGTGCAGGCAATACCCACTTCTCCGGAGGGACAGATTTCTATATTAACACCCACATTTATATGGGAAGAAGCGGAAGGTGCGTCAGGATATAAATTGGAGGTAAGCAGTTCGGAAGATTTTTCAGATTTATTGTGGGACCCAACACTGGGTGTAACAAGCACGACCCATCCCGGAGATCCACCGTTGGAATATGATGTCACCTATTACTGGCGTGTCATGGCAGTGGATGCTGACGGGAATCCCATGGGGGAATGGAGTGCAGTGGTCAGTTTTACAGCATTGCTGGCAGAAGTTGTGCAGGTGATTCCAACGTCCCCGGTGGGAGAGGTTTCTACAACAACACCAAGCTTTTCATGGGAGGAAGTTGAAGGTGCATCCGGTTACAAGGTGGAATTGAGCAATGTAGAAGATTTATCTGAATTGCTTTGGAATCCCACAGTGGGTGTAACAAGCACGACCCATCCCGGAGATCCACCGTTGGAATATGATGTCACCTATTACTGGCGTGTCATGGCAGTGGATGCTGACGGGAATCCCATAGGAGATTGGAGTGCTGTTGTCAGTTTTACCATTACAACAGCAAATATTGTAACACTCACTTCACCTGTGAATATTGAAGTATTTTCTCTTGCACCAACTTTCTCTTGGGAAGCAATTGAAGAAGCAGCGAAATATGGTATTATCATTGGTGGTGAGGAAGATTTTTCAACTATTCTCTGGTCCATCAATGAAATACAAACCAACAATACGCAATATCCTACATCCGGTGTTACATCATTGGAATTCGGGAATACCTATTTCTGGCGTGTTTTTGCCATTGATGCGGACGGTAATCCATTGGGTGATTTAAGTGCTATCGCTTCCTTTACTATTTCAGCAGCGTTGATTCCTGAACTGACATCCCCGGTAAACACCCAGGTGGAAACATTAACACCTGTTTTTGGCTGGTCGGAAGTAAATGGAGCTGCATCTTATTTAATCATGGTAAGCAGTGCAGAAGATTTTTCTGAAATTACATATCAAGCCACTGTTGAAGGTACAGGCACGACCTATCCTGTATCAGGAGCAGCACCGCTGGATTATGAACAAACCTATTATTGGAGAGTACAGGCGCAAGATGCTGAAGGAAATACCTTGGGAGACTTCAGCGCTACAGCATTTTTTATTACACCGTCATCAGAAATCGAAATTACAATTGATTATGGACCTTAATTATAATGAATAGAACAATAACCATAATTGCATTGCTGCTGGCGTTTATTTTACCTCTTTCGGCTCAAAAGTTGAATGTAGCTGTCATTCAATTTGAATCTGAAAAGATTTCTAAGTCTCGTGTTAGAAGTCTCACAGATAGATTAAGAACAGAACTTGAGGATGCGGGCATTTATAATGTAATGGATAAAAAATCCATGGAAGATATTCTTGATGAGGGAGATTTTGAGTACGATGATTGTATATCAACCGATTGTGCTATTGAAGTGGGTATAATAGTTGGGTCTGATAGAATCATCACCGGCAGTATGAGCAGAGCTGATAAATCGTATACAATAAGTGCATCTATAATTGACATCGAATCAGGCAAGATTATAAATCAGCATTCTATTGATTGTTCCTGCCCGCTTCAAACTTTCCGGACAGAAACCATATTGCAAATGGCAGCTGCTTTATCTGTAATAAATGAACCAGAACCGATACCGCAGGAAGTGCAGATTGAATTAACCACCCCCGAAAATGGTGAGCAGGTTACCACTTTATTACCAGCATTTTCATGGTTAGCAGTAACGGGGGCCATTCAATATGAAATTTCTCTTTCTGAAAATGAAGGTATGTCAACTGCAATGCTTACAACAATTATGATATGGAATGAGATAACCAATGAGACGAATATTGCATATTCGGATGATGCATTACCTCTTCAGCGGGGGAAGACATATTATTGGCAGGTGATTCCTTTGGATGAAAATGGTGACCCACTGGTAAATATGGGTAGCGCGGTCTTTTCAGTCCTTATGCCCCCACCGATACAGCCGCCTGATTTGATCAGTCCCGGGAATGGTGAACAAGTCACTACCTTAACACTGGAATTTTCCTGGTCATCAGTAAAAGCAGTAACTCAGTATGAGTTTTCTATTTATAAGGATGAAGAATTATTTTCAGTATTGTGGAGTGAGGCAACTAACAATTTGAGATTGGTTTATCCGAGCGATGCACCTCAATTGAAACAGGGAAATTCATATTATTGGCAAGTGAAACCATTGGATGAAAATGGTGAGCCTTTTGAAAATGCGGCAAGTGCTGTATTCTCATTTTTCATTCCTTTACCAATACAGCCGGCCGAAATAATCAGTCCGGAGAATGGTGAACAGGTAACCACTTTAAAGCCGGCATTTTCGTGGTTACCTGTTACGGAAGCGACACAGTATGAGATTTTTCTATCTGAGGAAAAAAGTATGTCACCCGTTTTATGGAGTGCGATAACCGGTACAACTAATATTATTTATCAGGCCGAAAAATTGCCTCTAAAGGGAGGACAGACGTACTACTGGCAGGTACAATCGCAGGATGGTGATGGAAATTCAATTGGTGAACCGAGTACAGTTGTATCATTTCTCATACCTTTGCCAGTGCAGCCGCCTGATTTAATCAGTCCGGGAAATGGGGAACAGGTAGCCACATTAACGCCTGAATTTTCATGGTCATCTGTAAAAGCGGCAGCCCGGTATGAGTTCTCTCTATACGAGGATGAAGAGATGTCATCGGTGTTGTGGAGATTTGAAAAGGGAGAAACAAATCTTACCTATCCAGCCGATGCTGTGAGTCTGAAGCGCGGTCCGAATTATTACTGGCAAGTTATTCCTTTGGATGCTGAAGGCAATAAATTTGCTGAAGGAGCAAGTATTGTTTCAACCTTTGGTATTAAAGAAATTCCTAAGTTAAAACAGAGAAAATTGAAAATTGAAAAACCATCTGAGAGGCCTGTTAGTGTCGTAAACAAAGTGATTGGAGATTTAGAAAAGGACAGAGTAGCAGATCCGGGGTGGAAAACAGCAGCCTGGGGAGATCAGCTTTACAATAAAGACAAGGTTAAAACAGGTGATGAGTCATTTGCGTCTCTTATGTTTCTTGATCGAACACAAATGAAAATAAGAGAAAATACAGTATTCTCCATTGAAGCTGAACGTACAGGAAAAAAGTCATTAAGCACTCATCTCAAGGTGGATAAAGGGGATATGTGGATGAAGGTTCCTAAAACCGGCTCATCATTCAGAATTGAAACACCCACCTCTGTGGCATCCGTAAAGGGGACGGAGTTCAGTCTTCTGGTAGAAGAAGATGGTACCACCCACTTAACAGTGATTGAGGGTACAGTTGAATTCATGAATGAGATGGGTAAAATCTTAGTAGAGGAAATGACAACCAGCATTGTCGCCTTGGATGTACCTCCTTCGCCTCCCAAAAAAGTGGATAAGAAAACAATTAAGGAAATAAAAGAAAAAGTGGATGTGAAAGAAGAATTTAAATTGAAATTAAGTGAATCAAAACCCGGGGCAAAGGAAGTAGGGACCGAATACAATTTTACTGTTGAATATCTGAATATTAAGTTCAATACCGCTATACAAACTTTTAAGGGAGAGGTGATAGCCAAAGGAAGTGAAGGTTTCCAGTTATCATCTGATGGCGGATCATCATGGCTGGATGAAGTTATTGTGACTCTCAATAAAGGTAAGGGTATTTTTAAAGGGAAGGGAACGACTCAAGGGAAAAAAACTATTTCTGTAACAGCGGCGAAAGTATCTCCCGCAAGATTGGAATTTGATATGAAACAGTCCAAGGAAACTGTTGCCAGAATTAATACAAAAGCTACAAAAGCGCTTGAGAAAATAGACCCGGACATTGTGTCAAAAATCGGGAACAAAAAAATGAAAGGTGGATCTGTTTCACGGGGAGCAGGTAATGTGGAAGATGTTCTCGAAAAAGTTGATTCAGGTGAGTATGAAATAATTGCTCAAGAAGTTATTGAAAATCCCGATGGTTCTGTTAGGGTTATAATGCGAGTAAAAAGGCAATCTAGCGGTAAAGGTGCAAAAGGCGGATGAGCATTCTTTATACATATAGTGATAGAAGATTGTTTTTCTTAATCGTAACATTCATGCTATTGCTTACAGCAGGTTACGGTCAGAAGGGAGATTACATCAAACCGAATATTCTCCACAGTCCGGTAACAGGCATATTTGAAGGTCAAACCATAACAATTGAAGCAGTGGTAACAGATAACCAGGAAGTTGAAGAAGTTATTCTTTATTACAGAAACCGCGGCGAAGAGTATTATAAATACCTGTCAATGGAACTTGAATTTAATAATTACATCCTCGACATCCCGGAAGAAGACATAGATACTACCGGTGTGGAATATTACATTGAAGCAAGGGACGCCTCTGACAACAGGGCTTTTTCTCCTGTGTTTGATCCGGAGGACGATCCTCATTTTGTCAAGTATATTCCACTTGCGTTGTCCAGAGGACCCGAACTTCTCCTGTTGAATCCTGAACCCAATTCTGTTGTGGATAATGGCCATCAAGTAATTGTGATTTCCATTTATGATACGGATGATGATGTAGATCCCACAACCGGCAGTCTCATTATTGATGGTGTTGATGTAACTCATGATGCCATTATCACCCATGATCTTGTTACGTATACTCCATTTGTTAATTTCCCGGTAGGAAAACATACAGTAGAATTCTTTATCATGGATGAAGTTGGGAATATGTCCCTTCTTGAATATTGGTTATTTACTGTTGAGGAAATTATTATAAAGAAACCATTCTGGGCGGACGCAAAAATTAAAGGGGCTATCAACTTTGATTCTGAATTTGATACCTTTATCGGGAAAGATCAGCCGGAAAACCGGCCCAAGGATACACAGAAGCCAAAATTCAAATTTTCCTATACCAAGGATAATTATAAAGTATCTGTCGCCATGTCGATGAGTAAACACTTTGATGGCCTTGCAAACAGTATTGATGCCCGGAGGCAGCCGTTGGGTAGATTCAAATTTGCAGTTGAAGTTCCCTATTTCACTCTGAAAGGCGGTGACCAGAATCCCAATTTTTCTGAACTGACGTTAAAAGGCGCCAGAATTCGAGGTCTCATTGGGGAGGCAAGATATAAGGGGTTTGGTGTAACAGGTATATATGGAAAAGCAAAGAATATGATCACTTCTTTGACGGATCTGCTTGATACAGTAACGGATACGGTTTACACGTCTGCACCAACCTTTGAATGGGCTGAATGGGCCGATCAGTTCGAGGGTGACACACTTTATCAACTGCAAATTAGTGAAGATGAATCGTTCTCAATACCATTGGAGGATGTAATTCAAGCAGAAGCCAGTTTTGTATATCCAAATTCTTCAGATTTGAATATTGGTACTATCTACTATTGGCGTGTGAGACCACTGGATGAATTTGAAAATCCGGTGGAGGATTGGAGTTTGATAACAAGTTTTCTTGTTAAAGATCCAACATCAGGAGAAAATACAACTGTTAGTAAAACAACAAGAGAATTCGACCACAGTAAAGGTACTTTCAAAAGAACGATGTGGGGAGTTAACACGACTTATGGGAAGAAAGACCTCTTTGAAGTGGGGGTAAATTTTCTGCAGGTTTCAGATGACACCACCTCTTTTGAAGATGATCATTTCGGTGATTTTACTCAACTTGATACGGATAGAAGAAGTAAATACAAGGCCCAGTGGAATCGTGCCGTTGGATTAAACGGGCGGCTTGCCATGTTTGGGTCAGAAGTTAAAGCATACTGGGCTACATCTGTAATTCATCAAGATATTATAAGCGACGGACTAATTGAAGCCCTCTGGGCCCCCGATGCAAGTATGATGGAGAACCTAAAAAATGGCGCGCTTCTGGTGGAATGGTCCTCCAGAACTCCTTTCGCCGATTTCAAAGGAACTTATAAAAGGACACCGGAAAAATTTAACTCTTTAGGAAATGCATCAGTACAGACAGATATCACCGGATTCAAAATAGACGGACGGACCAAATTGTTTAGTAACCAGATCATGCTCTCAGGCGGATATGAGACTCAACATGATAATTTGGATAAACTATTAAAACAACAGACAACCACAAATCAGACCTATTCGGGAACCATGAACCTTGGTTTTTCCAATCTGCCGGGAGTAAACCTGGGATATCGATTGATGAAGAGAGCTGGTGCAGCAGACATCCCTGTCTTTGTTCAAGGTGATACCGTTTTCACTGTAGCGGATACCTCTGAACTTAAACTCAGCAATGACCAGACATCCACCATCACTGTTGGTCCCTCGTACAGTCTAAAATTAGGGGGAACTGAACTGGGACTTTCCGGCAATGTTATGTTAATGGCATTTGATGACCAAAACAATTCTTCTGCAAATTTCAACAGTAATTCTTATATGGGGGCAGTTTCGTTATCATTTCCCAACGCACTTTCCATAAACCTCGGGTATGGCATTTCAGAGAATATCCCCAGTGAAGGATCAGAGACTGTTTTTAATATGATCAATGGAAAAGTGGGATACTCACTTTTTGACAAAAAATTAAAACTTTATCTTGGTACAAGTATTGTAGAGGGATTTAAAGCAGGTAATGGATCTTTTGATAACGGAGAAGATTTTGTTGATGAAGATGAGAGTGATGAGTACGAAGATGGTGAATCGTTTACAGATAAGAATGAAATAGACAATAATAAATTTAATATGAGTTTTGGTTTTCAGTATAAAATATCAAAAAATCAGGTTATCGGCTTAGATATCGGAAGAGTATCAGTGGGCGATGCCCTCGATTCGTCAAAGGATTACTCTGAAATCAAGGGTAAGATAAAGTATAAATATACACTCTAAAACCGGATAATTTAGTGCTTGTGGTTATACTAAATTTTTTATGAAATTACAATATATCTAAGATTTACTTGAAGGTTAAATTAATGTATAATATTTGTAAAATTACAAAACGAAGGAGATAAATAAACAATGAAATATATTAATCTATTTTTAATTATGTTTTTGACAAACGCACTCACAGCTCAAAATTTTACCATTGGTATTACTGCATCATCAAGTGATGGAGCGGAACAACCTTTAACTTTTGGTATGTCCCCAGGTGCAACGGATGGGTTTGATGAAGGGATAGATAATTATGCACCTCCGGCACCTCCTTCCGGTTTTGATGTAGCCTTAGCCTGGGGTGGTGACAGGTATTTTACGCAGATACTGGCTCCGAGTACGGCAGCAACTGTCATGCCCATCGATGTGAATGAATTGTATAGTTTTTCCTGGGATCCAGCTGCTATTTCTGCTGCTGGGACGTTTACTTTAACTGATAATTTTGGTGGTATGTTTGTTAATGTTGATATGTCTACGACAGGTTATGTTGATGAATCATCATCTCCTCAATGGTCTTTGATATCTACATTTCACATCACTTTTACTGCAATAGAGGCCGTAAACGTAGCACCCACAGCAGTTGCAGGGGAAGATCAGACAGTAGCACCCCCTACTGACTGTGATGCTGGAACCAATACAGCAACAGTGACGCTGGATGGTTGCAGTTCCACTGACTCTGATGGAACAATTACTGCATATCAATGGGACGATAGTGGAGGGACTAGTGTTGGTACCACTTGTTCTGTTGAGGTCTCTCTCACAGGGGATGAAACTTACACGCTTGAGGTAACTGATGACGGCGGGTTACCCGATACAGATGATGTGTCTATTACAGTAACAGATGAAGTGAATACCGATCCTGTTGCAGATGCCGGAGGACCCATTTACAATGCAACAGATTCAGATGGAGACAGTACAGAAGTCGTAACGCTTGACGGTTCGGGATCAACAGACTCAGAGGGATGTGATCTCACCTATGAATGGACATGGAGTGGTGGTTCTGCTTCCGGTGTTACTGTGACAGATAATTTCCCTGTAGGGACCACAACTGTATCACTTATGGTCATAGACCCTTATACAGCGACAGATATATCAACAGCAGATGTGGTGGTAACAGAATTTGCCAATGAGGCGCCTGTGGCAGCTGCGGACAGTTATTCTATAAATGAAGATACAGATTTAATAGTTGATGCCGCTTCCGGTGTGCTTGCAAATGACAGCGATCCGGACAATGCGCCTGACCCGCTTTCAGCCATTTTATCCACAGATGTTGCAAACGGTACTCTCACCTTTAACAGCGATGGTTCATTTATTTATTCACCAAATGCAGATTTTAATGTTGAAGATGGATTTACCTATTACGCGTATGACGGTGTTGCATCTTCCAGTATTACAGCAGTAACACTTACAGTTAATCCTGTTAATGATGCGCCAGTTATTGGTACCATTGCTAATCAGGCAATGGATGAGGATGCTTCGCTTGAATTAGCGCTCTCAGCCAGTGATGTTGATGGAGATGTTCTCACCTTTAACGCATCCAGTGATAATACCGATGTATCTGCAAGTGTAGAGGCAACTATGCTGACATTATCATCCAGTCAGGAATATCACGGAAGTGCAACCATTACGGTTACAGTTACCGATAATGGCGGTCTCACTGATGCAACGAGTTTTACGCTGACCATTAACTCTGTTAATGATTCGCCAACTGCTAACGATGATGCTTACAGTGTAGATGAAGATGCTTCACTTTCTGTGGATGCCGCTTCTGGTGTATTGGCAAATGATATTGACATCGAAGGTGATGCAATGACAGCCGAATTGGTCACTAATGTTCCTCATGGCGAACTTACCTTTAATAGCGATGGTTCATTTGACTATACACCTTTGAGTGATTTATACGGTTATGTGACATTTACCTATATGGCAAGCGATGGTGAATCTTCATCCAATGAAGCCACGGTGACCATTACTGTGGAATCAACCCCGGATTATCCCGCGGCTGATTTTGCTGGAGAGCCCGTCAGTGGCAGCGCACCTCTTGAGGTATCATTTGCTGATATGTCTATCCCCGGAGGAGGAGTACCGGGAGGATTTGCTGGTACCATTTTTTGCACCAATAACATTGATGCATTATCAGTTCCACTGGTTTATGGATTTTCACCGGTAGCTACAGATGGATATGATGATGAGTTAGATGAATATGCTCCTCCGTCACCTCCTTCCGGTTTTGATGCAGCATTGGTGTGGCAGAGTGAAAGATACTTTACTCAAATTTTAGCAGAAACAACAGAAGAAAGAGTTTTTCAAATAGCACTCGGATATCCAGACAGCTCCATCACACTTTCTTGGGACAGCGAAGCGCTCCAAGGATTAGGTACATTCATTCTGGAAGATGTCTTTGGCGGAATATCCTTTTCTGTTAACATGCTTGAAGAAAACAGGTTGCTTCTGGAAGATCCAGCCTACGATTTACTTAACCTTAAAGTGACTCCTTCAGGAGGAGACAGAGATGGTGACATAGTTGCCTGGGCATGGGACTTTGGTGACGGAGGTACAAGTGATGAACGGAATCCATCCCACATCTATGAAGATGGCGGAATATATACAGTATCACTAACAGTCACCGATGAAGATGGGTTGGAAGATACAATGGTGAAAGAAGATTTTATCACTGTATTAGCTCCTCCAATGGCAGACTTTGAAGGCGATCCCACGGAAGGTGATGCGCCATTAACGGTGACTTTTACCGATTTGTCTGTTTCGGGTGGAGGAACAGCCGGCGGCGGTTTATTCCTCATTGAGATTTTGACAGATGATTATGGTGAAGAAACTACATGGGAGTTGGTTGATGAAAATGGTCAGATTCTTGGAAGTGACGGACCTTTTGATAGTGCTACATTATACACTTGGGAGTTTGAACTTGATGCCGGGACTTATACATGGACAATTTATGATGAGTGGGGAGATGGAATCTGTTGCGATTGGGGCATTGGATACTATAACCTCTATTTGGACGATGACATGATTGCCACAGGTGCTGAGTTCGACGCTTCAGAGAATGTTACATTTACGGCAGGAGGAAGAGTTATTTCCACTTCTCATGGCTACTACGCAGAACATCATGGTTATGCAAAAGGAGAAGTACCTGCAGATCTTGATATACCTACTATCGTAGAGTCCATCGAATATTCCAGTCGTGATGGTGATATCGTTGCGTGGGACTGGGATTTCGGTGACGGCGGTACCAGCAGTGAGCAGAACCCGGTTTACACCTATAATGACATAGGTGTTTACACGGTATCATTGACCGTTTCAGATGAATCTGATTTATCTGATTCATTGGTGAAAGAAGATTATATAACAGTGAATGCTCTGACTGTTGCTGATAATGATCTACTCCCGAATTCATTTGCGCTTTATCAGAATTACCCGAACCCGTTTAATCCGGAGACAATTCTTCGGTATGACGTGCCGGAAGCGGCGCATGTTCAAATTGTGATTTATGATGTTCTTGGAAGGGAAGTTATTACATTGGTGGATAAAAATATGCAGGCAGGAAGACTGTCCGTGCTGTGGAATGGACTATCTGATTCCGGTGGTTTGCTTCCGGCAGGTGTCTATATTGCAAAATTAACTTCTGAGAATTTCACTGCCAGCATTAAGCTGGTAATGATGAAATAAATAACGAAAGGGGAATGCTATGAGTAATTCAATAATGACTACAATTAAAGCGGTAATGCTAAGCGTTGCGTTGGGAGTAAGTTCAATCTTCGCATTAGACTGCCCCGCGGATTCCGCTTATTACATTGATATGGACACCACAAGTGAAACCTATGGTGAACTCATAGCTACCGGTTTGTGTGCCTGTCTTGGTTTTGGTGATAATATTACCATTGATGAGGCAGGAGGACAATTGACACTTACAGTGATTCTCTTTGATAATGAACCGCTTCGCGGGTTTCAATTTGAAGTGTACGATGACACCAATGATGCGCTGACTGTTAATTCTGCTGTTGCTGGGGATAAAATTGTAGGATGGGATGTTCCCTCTGGTGAAATGGAAAATGGCTCAGCTCTTGTATTCGGTTTCAGTTATGACGGAGATATGACAGAACCGGGAACTGAAGGTGTTTTGGTGGATATTGTATTTGATATCCAGTCCTCACTGGGCAGCTTTGTTACATTCTGGCTCGGTGGCGAGGGAGGAGTACGTTTGGCAGATGCTGATGTCCAAAATGTTGCCTGTGGATATCCCGATGAAAGCAATCCGGTAACATTCCCCACAACAGCCACTTCTCAGGTTGTTGCCTATAATGGTGGATGGAATCTGGTGGGACTTCCTCTGACGGTGAGTGACGGTAATTATCAAACGCTTTTTCCTGAGTCTGTTGAGGGAACACTCTATGGATATAGCGGTACTTATACTTCTGAAACTGACCTTGAGATAGGAAATGGCTACTGGTTAAGATTTTGGGAAAGTGGTTCAAGCACCATTTCAGGAGGTATTCTGTGGGTTATTACAGTTCCTATTGTTGAAGGGTGGAACCTTATTGCAGGGACATCCGCATCATCCGGAATTTATGATCCGGACGGAATTATCATCTCCGGTACTTTGTACGGATATAATGATGGGTATTACAATGCGTCATCTATTGAGCCGGGAGAAGGATACTGGGTGAGAGCCACCGGTGACGGTGAAATTATGATTGATTCTGCATGGGGAAGGAAAACAGAAATTGACTTCCCTGAAGACATTGCTGATGCAACCATACTTTCATTCAAAAACAGTTATAATCACGAAGCTTCACTTTATTGTGGAGTGGGAATTTCCGAAGAGGATAAACTAAGTTTCTCTTTACCACCGACACCACCGGTAGGTGGTTTTGACATCAGGTTTGCCGGAGATATGAAGTTTGTGGAAAACGGCGGAGAAATTCTAATACAGAATGAAATTTGGCCATTAATAATTCACATCCAACATCCAACATCCAACATCCAAAATCAAAGTGAGTGGTATATAGTAGATGAGGTACGTGGGAAAGAATACCGTTTTTCTGAAAAGGGCACCATTGAAATTACCGAACCAACTGAACGGATCACTCTTTACAGAAACACATTAACACCTGAACATTTCGCACTTTACCAGAATTATCCCAATCCGTTTAACTCGGTAACAAATATCAGATATGATCTACCGAAAGATTCTGACGTATTTTTAGCAGTTTATGATCTTTTGGGAAGAGAAGTTGCTGTGCTGGTAAGTGGTAATATGGTAAGTGGCGCCCACGACGTTGTGTGGAATGGTACAGACAAATTCAACAATCCTGTGAGTGCGGGTGTTTATATTTACAGAATCAACACAGCAGGATTTAATGAAGTGAAAAAACTAATTCTGCTGAAATAGTCTTTTATGTTGATATTAAATGTTTGCCAGTGATACTGCACTTTTTATGCAGGTTTGACTTTACACCTGTTATTTTGTAGTTTCACCTGTGAAGAGGAAAATGAGAATAGGTAATTTGTTTGTTTCACTAAACAGAAAATTAATTATACTGTTTTTTATTCAGGTATTATTGATAGGAGAAGATAACTAAAACACTATTCCGAAATCAATTTTAGATCAATATGAAATTGAGAGTGAAGTAATATTCCCAAGTAAGATATAAATGATAGATTTTGCAGAAGAATCAGGTGAATATGTTGCAATACTGGAAGGGACAGAAAATAATAATGTTGCAAGATTTTGTTGAACAAATAATTCAACAAAATGGAAAAAAATGTAGGTAAAAGTAAATTTGTTGAAATTGCCCAAGATGGTTATGATGAAGTAAAACACATCGACTCATAATTATGCTGAATAATAAAGTAAAAAAGCTGGCAATAGTTGTCCTGATGATCATGACATCCATGATAAAGGGAGAAGTAACTTTTGAAACGGGCAGTCTTCGGGAATTTATTGGCGGTTCTTCCCCTAACTTTGCTTATGACAACTATGTAAGTCATATTTCCGAAGGAATCGCAGACACAGGGTATAACGATTATGGCCCGGATTGGCTTGATGTACAAACAACAGGTTTTGGGGACTATCGCATTTTACCGGAAGAATCCGGTACACTCATATATTGGAGGTCAATCTTCCTCAAATTTTCTTCCGGTAATTTCAATGATGTTGATGAACTGCTCATGGATTCGCTCGATTCCTTCAATTATGATCTTGTTATTCTTTATGATCCTGAATATGATGATACATACACGCTGCTTCGGGAGAGACTTGATATTTCATATGTAGATGAAAATCTTCCGGACACAAATAATGATAATGTTGTCGGTAGTTTCAGAAACGGATGGGGGCTCTATATTATCAATCTGAATCCAACTAACCCCAATTTGATCATTGAAATTCCACATCCGTGTGACGATTTTATCAGTCCTTATATTGGTGTGGAACTATTTCAACAGGCGGGGGCTTCTGCCTGCCTCATTTCAGGTGCCGGCAGGGAGGTGCAGTGGACGGAAAGCGGAAATTATTCAAATAACAAATCTTTGTCCGATCCTTCCCGTAACGAAAACACCCTGTTCCACACATTCCATGAATTATTTACAGATTCTCTTTCCCGGATCGGGGTTCACTCCCCTGTCGTCCTTCAGATTCATAGTTTCGACAATGCATCCCATGGAGGACTAAATTCCATTGTCCTTTCTGGAGGGTATGATGCTTCCTATGCCAATAAACCTATTCGTGACATTACTGACAGTTATCTGGATTTTGTTAATTTTACAACTGAATATCCCATCACTGGAAATAGTTACGGTACTCATCCGGATATTCACGTAACAGAATATTATATGGTTCATTATGATGATGAATTCAACTACAATGGAGACGACGGACTCTATCCTATTGAAAAAGCAACCTCACTTCTTGGGCCAAACTCAAATGTACAATTGACCCATCTCCATCAGCTATTTGATAAACGCAGTGTATATGAACCATGGATTCAGGTTGAGTTAGATGAGAAACCTCAACTTTTTGATGACATTGGGATTCCTCTTGAGGACCTTTATGCAGGAGAGTATCCCACCTCGTATCAAAATTTCCAGACTCTTTTGAACTATTATCAGCCATTTATAGATGCTGTAACCGCTTATTTCGAGAATTGGCGAAATGTCCCGGATATCACAGCGTCACCGCCACCACAAGAACTGGGACTCACGTTATTCAGCAGTACATCTGTTGGAATTTCCTGGTTGCCTGTTGAAGACACCAATTTCAAGACTTATCGGACGCATTACGATACTGTAGAAGTCACTGAAACATCACCCTACTGGGACAGGGATAATGATATTTCTCTTCTTGACATGCGTGATGATGAGACCGTTATCTATGGACTTTTCCCAGACAAAGAGTATGAATTTCGCATTAAGGTGCTGGATCATTTTAGTAATGAGAGCGATTTATCTGAACCCATATACGCTACACCATTTGATCCAACCTTTATTGAGGATTTCGACGATGGAGAAGTAGAACTGTCATCCTATGCCGACGAAGATGTAGATTCGGATGGATGGGCAATAACAGCAGAAAATACATTTGAAAATTCATCCTTTTCGCTGAAACTTTATGGGAATACCTGGAAGCAGGAAATGATACAACCATTGATTCTTCAGGATGGAGATATTTGGCAGGTGGCAGTCTATTCTGAGGGGGGAAGTGAATTTCAATCTTTCGGCATTATGGACGACACTGGACGAGCACTGAGATATTCCCTTTTTGGCACTCAGGAACTTAATATTGAGGAATGGGTACCTGTTTACCAGGGGAGTTTTCCGGAAGGACAGTGGAATGTTTTCCATCTTCCCGTATCTGATGACTGGTTTGCCTGGTATGAGGATTATCCAACAATTACTAATCTCATCTTTATTAATGATGATGACGGAGGATCCCCCGGAGTGGTTTATTTTGATGAAATCCTGAATATTGTAGGGCAGCTTCCTGTGCCACCGGAAGTTCAAATTTTACATGCTATGGGAAATATTTACCAAAACTCCCAAGGAGAACGGACAGTTGATATTCAGTTTTATTCATCTGTAAATGATCCCGACAGCGATAATCATCAATACTTCTGGAGTTTTGGGGACGATTCAACCAGCACAGAGGAAAATCCAATGCATAGTTTTCTCGTTATAGATGACCATCCTTATACAGTACTGCTTGAAGTGATGGATGACACAGATCGCTGGGGGCTGGCCACCACGCAGATAACAGTTGATCAGGGAGAAACGACTTTCCCCATCACAATTAACTTTGTAGGCGACATTATGCTTGCCCGCAGGTATGAAGAAAATGGCGGTATAATTCAAACACAAGGAGTTGAAGCGATATTCGAGCCTACATTGGAAGTCTTAGGCAATGCTGCAGATATCACAGTTGCAAATATGGAGTGCCCCCTTACTGATCAGGGAGAACCTCATCCAACCAAACAAATTGTTTTTCGAAGCTCGCCTGAAAATGTAGCAGGGCTTACCTATGCAGGTGTTGACGTGGTTACTTTGGCGAATAATCATTCAACAGACTATATGCTCGAAGGCCTCCAGCAAACACAGGATGTTTTTGATGAAAACGATATTCTATATTCAGGTGCTGGGGAGAATTCATACGAAGCGTATCTGCCTTTATTCCATCAACAGTCCGGTCTAAATATTGCATTTCTTGCATCCAGCAACAGGACAGGCCAGTACAATAATTACCAGCCCTATCTGAATGCGGGTTACAACAAACAGGGTTTTGCATATATGACACCCTATTACATCACAGAGCAGATTGAAGCAGTAAGAAATATTGCAGATATTATTGTAATTGAGATGCATGCAGGGAGTGAATATTCCACGTCACCGGGGAGTGACTATGACTTTAATGAGAATGAACAAATTCCCTATTATACGGAACTTGATCCCCAGGACGAAGATTATTGGGCATTTCTGGATATTCCTCACATGTGGGATCGAGAAATCCGGCAGTTTTCGATAGATGCCGGGGCTGACCTTATTATTGTTCACCATCCCCATATTATCCAGGGTATCGAAGTTTATAAAAGGAAGGTTATCGCTCATTCCCTTGGGAATTTTGTTTTTGATCTGGATTATCCTGAAACATATCATTCCATGATTCTCAATGCTGAAATTGATCAGAATGGCTTTAACCGTTTCAACATTACCCCTATCTATATTGATGATTACATTCCTCAAAGAGCTCAAGGTGAACTTGGACTTCACATACTTGACTACCTTGCCATGCGTTCCAGGGAATTGGACAGCTATCTGCACGTTGATCGGGAAACAAACGAAGGCAAAGTCATTCTTGATACTTTGCTAATGCCAAGGACAACAGTATTTAATCAGACAGACCTGAACTTTTTCGATTCAAATGGATCGTTTATCACAAAACCAACAGAGCTGATGAGAAATGGTAATATCTCTGAGCTTAACTGGTCTAATATTTCAACACAAGATTTCAGGGTAGGACGTGAAATCATCTGGATGGGAAATTTTGAAGATGAGGGTTCAACTCTGTGGAATGTCAACAGCAGTAACGAATGGGTTGATGAAACGGAATCATACGAAGGTGTTAGATCGCTGGCTCACCACCGGGCACCAAACTCTCCGGATAATATTGTTACTAATTTTGAAGAACGAATCAAGATGTACGGAGACCGTGAACACACCTTACACGGTTACATCAAGACTCAGAACGGTTCAAACGTGACCATTGAAATTCGGTATTATGATTCGCGTGGTGCCTCTGAATTTTTAGCGCAGGAAGATATTGGTTTTTACATTACGGGAGATACAGAGTGGACTTTTTATTGGAAAAATCTTGATGTGCCTGAAGAGACTCGGTTCATAGACATTCGAATGAACAGCGATATTCCTGGTGAAGGAGAGGCGTTGTCCTGGTTCGATAATGTGGGTGTAATTGAATGGAGTGAGTGGGAATCTTTATCATTTCCCCATGGAATTGATAGTCCGAATGATTATTACTATTTTCAAAGCCGTACCGATGTAATTGAGGAAACAGCCACTTTAATTTATACCGAAATAGTTTACGAATTTTTACCATCTCCCTTACCGGGATTTACAGCATCCCCCACAATTGGACAACCTCCTCTTGATGTATCATTTCAGGATAATTCCCAAGGTGCCGTCGGGTGGTGGGAATGGGACTTTGGCGATGGCACAACGAGTAATTCCCAGAACCCTCAACATTCCTACATGGTGGAAGGTGTATATACGGTAAGTCTCACCATCAGGAACTATCAGGGTAATTCAATAACAGAAGTAATGGAAAACCTGATTGCAGTGTACGATGAAGAACAACCGGTTATGGGAGATGTAAATGGTGACGGGGTAGTTGATGTCGTTGATATTGAACGTGTGATTGAAATCATGCTTGGCGATACGCCCAGCGAGTACGAACTGTGGGTAGTTGACCTCCATAACGACGGATTTATTGATGTTTTTGATATTTTTATGATGGTTGATATTATCTTGGGGAGAACCGCTGTACCGGCTGTAAGAAAAAAAAATACGGGGGATACTATCTCCAAAAGTTTTCACACAGAGTAAATAGAATAAATCTACACTTACTTTATTGTTTCCTTATCCTTCGTAAAAGAATAACTCCCTGTTTGAGTAAAACTCCGAGTATAATGATTCCATCGAATCGATGACGAAATACCGGTCTTGAATGTCGCTGTAATCAAATATAGTTAACATGACTTCTTCGATGTTAAATGGTATGAATTGAGATTTCCTGGATTCTCCTTTTGCACAGGCGACCACATTCGTCACTTCAGAGAGTGACGAAATAATTCCGGCTCCATAGATTTCGAATTTAATGTCATTAGGACGTTGCCTGAGAAGATCAGTGGTTAACTGTTTCTTCATTACTCCGAATTCGTAAGTCCACCATGCAAAATTTTGAAGACGCTTCAAGTTGTGAGAAACCAGTTCCGAACCAAGTTTCCTGTCATCTTTAATGAGTACTACACCTATATCCCCCATTTTTGCCAGAAAATTACCATACTCACGATTCATCAGGAAAGGTGCATGTCCTCGAACATCGTGATAAATGTCTGGTTCAGGGGTGTAACCGTCCTCGTTCTTGATTTCACCGTTTGAGTACTTAGTTCGAAAGCGATGTGATCCACGAATAATGACCGTTGCAGGAAACTTTTTTGCTGCATTAAGACTGAAAAACACTTCCTCATCGAGAAATCCTGCAACAGGGATCAGCTGCCATCCTGACGCTGCCCTCATCTTTCGAGAGAGATATCTAAACTCGGGTAGTCGCCGCTGTATTAAATTAAGAGCTGTGAGTCCTTCAAGGTATTCCTTGGAAGCATAGTAGTTCAGAAATTCTTTCTGTTTCGTGAAAAGACGACTCCAGATCACGTGCTCTTCTTCAGGAATTGCCGAGTAATTTTGGTCAACATACCAACTATCGTCTACATCATAAATTTTGATTCCTTCGACGGTGTGAGGCTTCACATTTGTAAACAAACGGCTGTAATTTGAAACGTGTTCCATAACGATTAACTATTGACAGATTTATCAGATTCGGGGTAAATTTATACAAAATAACAGGATCGTGAAAGATATAATAAATTTATCAGATTAAACTATTCAACTGTTGTCGATAAAAAAAAGGAAAAATATTATGAAAACACATATTATTGTTATCGCTATTTTGATAACAAATCTTTTCGCGTTGGATTTCAGTAAAGATATTTCCCCCATAATTTATACCAATTGCACTACTTGTCACAGGCCTGGCGAAATTGGGGAATTTCTTTCTTTAACAAGTTATGAGAATATATTTGAAAATCGAGATTGGATTGCCTATGCCGTTTCAGGAGATGGAAATGAAAGGCATGGAAATCCGATTATGCCCCCATGGCCGGCTGACAGAGAATACAGTTCACTGGTTGGTGAAATGTTCCTGACTGAAAATCAAATTCATACTATCCTTGAATGGATTAATGAGGGTGCACCTCAGGGCGATCCTGCATTAGAGTATCCTATGCCCGATTGGCCAATAGGTTCCGCCATAGGCGATCCGAATATCATTTTTGAAATGGAGGAATCATATTTCGTAGAAGGAAATTATGAGGATGATTACCGCTGCTTTGTAATTGAAACAGGATTTGATGAAGATAAGGACGTATCAGCAATTGAATTTCGACCCGGCAACTCTGTAGCAGTGCATCACGCTCTTATTGTAGCAGTTCCTGATGGAGCCGCCGATGCAATTGATGAACAGGATCCCGGATATGGATATGAGTGTTTTGGCGGGTTTGGAGTAAACAATATATCTGATATTCTTGGAGGATATGCACCCGGCTTGGTGGTGTCAGAGTGGCCTGCAGGTTTGGCGCAGAAAATTCCTGCAAATTCTGATCTGATTCTCCAAATTCATTATGCACCCCTGAATACCGATGAAATAGATCAGTCGTCTATGAATATATTCTTCAAAGACGACCCTGTGGAAAGATACATACAAGAAGCGATAATGATAGATTTTACATTTGCATTACCCCCTGAAGAGATTACAGAAGTAGAGAATGTCTGGATGATACCTCAAGATATCAGTCTTGTTCAATTCCTGCCTCATTGTCATTTTCTTGGCAAGTCGTGGGAAATTTATGCTATATCTCCTTCAAATGATACCATACCAATTATCTCGATTCCTGAGTGGAATTTTGACTGGCAGTTCTTTTATTCTCCAGAGTATATGCTGCATATTCCTGCACAAAGCGCACTACATGCGAAATGCGTTTTTGATAACACTTCCGAAAATCCTGATAATCCCAACGATCCGCCGGAATGGATGTTCTGGGGAGAGGGTTCGTATGACGAAATGTTTTTTGTTCCATTTCGTTATGTTTCATATCAGGAAGGGGATGAGTCGGTTTACCTCGGTTCCGAGGAAGATGATTTATTGACCATGGATATTCTATCTGGCTGGAATCTTGTAGGATTACCACTACAGGTTGATGATTCCTCTTACGACTCACTTTTTCCTGATGCAATAACTGGGACTCTTTACTCTTATGATGGTGCCTACTATTCAGAATCAACATTGGAGGAAGGCAATGGTTACTGGCTTCGCTTTCAGTCGGGAGGGACAAATTCTGTCATCGGTACGGCGTTTCACGAATTGACATTGACTCTTTCAGAGGGATGGAATTTGATTTCAGGAACATCGCTAATGAGCGAAATAACCGATCCCGGGAACATCATTATTCCCGGCACTCTCTATGGATGGGACTACAGTTACGTTGGGGCTGATTATCTTGATCCGGGGAAGGGTTATTGGGTCCGGGCAAATGGGAATGGGGATATTACTTTAACTTCATACTGGCTACCAAGAATTGATGTGACATTTAACTCTGACTTGTTGAAAGGTGCGAACCTCCTTAAATTCAGCAATTCATCCGGTTCAGTCAGTAATTTATACTTTTTGCCTGGATTTTTTGAAGATACGCCTATTTCCGAGGATAAAATGTTGAGTTATTCCCTGCCACCGGTACCCCCCGCAGGCGGATTTGATGTAAGGTTCGCAGGTGATATGAAGTTTGTGGAAAACGGCGGAGAAATTCTATTACAGAACGAGATTTGGCCATTGAATATTTCACTGGAAAAAGGAGCAGGGAACAAGAAACTGGTAGCTGGTGATTGGTATCTAGTAGATGAGGTACGTGGGAAAGAATACCGTTTTTCTGAAAAGGGAACTATTGAAATCACAGAACCTACAAGTCGACTAACTCTTTACAGAAATACTTTAACACCTGAACACTTTTCACTTCATCAGAATTATCCCAATCCATTTAATCCGGTAACAAATATCAGATATGATCTACCGAAAGATTCTGACGTATTTTTAGCAGTTTATGATCTTTTGGGAAGAGAAGTTGCTGTGTTGGTGAGTGGTAAATTAGTGAGTGGAACCTACGAGGTTGTGTGGAATGGTACGGATAAATTCGGCAGTCTTGTAAGTGCGGGTGTTTATTATTATCAAATCAAAACAACTAAGTACACCGAAACCAAAAAATTGGTATTACTAAAGTAAGGATTATTGGTCTTTTTGATGTAGATTTTCGAAGAATCTTTTGGAAAAAACAATTGAAAACTGAAGAACAAAATTTAAAAATATTTTGAGGCCTTCGGGCTTGGGTGATTAATGAAAGGTGTACTTCTAACAGTATTATTTCTTATTGTCTTACCCCTTTCAGGGCAGGATTTTCAATGGGCTGAAGTTTTGACTACTTGGGATGATAATGATTACTATAGAGACCTTACGTTTGGTTTTCATCCCAGTGCTACCTATGGTTTAGATGTATGCGTAGATGAATACTTACCTCCTGATTGGTGCAATGCTGTCCTATCAACAGAAGGGGGTGCATATACCACCCAAATAGTGAATAGCACAACAGAAGAGACAGCTATTGGAATTATAACGGCTTTCGACGCTCTTGGACATTGTTCTGATTGGATTTCTATCTCTTGGGACAGGGTTTCTCTTGATTCACTTTGCACATCGCTCTATTTACGCGACCCTTTTGGTGGTATCTTGTTAGATTTGGATATGCTTAACCCTGATACTAGCCAAATTGGTTGGCCAGGATTTTCCCTGGACATTTCTGATCCTGATTATCCTGTATTCACGAGTTATTCCTATAATCAGTTATGGCAATTACAAATGGATATAACAGCTTTAGGTATTTCTGGTCAGTTCGAAGATGCTGAACCAAATCTAAATATTAATGTTAGTACAAGTGAGGGTGTTGCCCCGCTTGCTGTAGAGTTTAATCCAACTGTCAGTGGTTGGTTTTGTGACGTGGAATTGGCAATTTGGGAGTTTGGTGATGGTGAGACAAGCTCTGAGCTAAATCCAGTTCATGTTTACACTGAAGTCGGGGATTACACTGTTACTCTTACAGCTACGGTTACTGGGGGTTTTGTATTTACAAAAGAACAAATAGATTTTATCAGAGTTGTTGAGCAAGGTACGGGGGAGGTGATTTATGTTTCTGGGGATGGATCTGATGAATCTGGAGATGTTTCAGCAGGAAACCCTTATTTAACTATACAGCATGGTCTGAACTTAGCAAGTATTGGAGACACAGTTATTGTCAACCCCGGTTTATATTTTGAAAATATTGTTTAGCCAGAGACAAATGCTATAAAACTGTTTGGGAATAGTGAAATCAATACCATTATTGATGGGAATAATGAATCTAGTGCTATGAAATTTGGTGAAAATTTGGGTGGAATTATAGATACGAACACGCTCATTTCTGGATTTACTATTCAAAAAGGACAAAGCAATAATTATGGCGGTGGAATTTATATTAAGGATTGCAGTCCCAGTTTTTTAAATGTAACAATCACAGAATGTGCTGCAAACTTTAATGGTGGTGGTTTTTACATAAGATCGGGTAGTCCAAATATTACAGAAGTTGATATTATAAATAATTCAGCGAATAGAGGAAGTGGAATATATTGTCAAGATTATGCACACCCGCAATTAACTGATGTTAAAATTTCAGGAAATATAGCGGGAAATCAAGGTGGTGGGTTTGGATGTTACAACTATTGCAACCCAAAATTAAAGAATGTCCTTATTTCTGATAACATCGCAGATGAGGGTGGCGGGATATATTCTTTTTATTGTTATGCGCCAGGAGCAATTTTATCAAATGTAACAATTGTATCCAATACTGGTTCTTTTGGGGGTGGAATTTATTGCAAACGTTCAGGTATTAATTTAGTAAATAGTATTTTATGGAATAATTCACCTCAGGAAGTCTATTTTTCCGATCTCGCTAATTCTAACTCAATTATGATTACTTATTCTAGTATACAAGGGGGTGAAAATGAAATCGTGGTCAATGATAATGGTACTGTTTATTGGTTGGAAGGTAATATCGAATCTGATCCTTTATTTGTTGAACCTGAAAACGATATCTACATCCTCCAACAAGGATCCCCCTGTATTGATTCGGGAACAGCATTCTTTGTATGGGAAGGTGACACACTTGTCAATATGAGTAATAATGAATACTTTGGTTCTGCACCAGATATGGGTGTGTATGAATACGAAGGTATGTTCATTAGCAATTTAACACATGAAATTCCACGTAAGTTTACCCTTCATCAGAATTATCCCAATCCATTTAATCCGGTAACAAATATCAGATATGATCTACCGAAAGATTCTGACGTATTTTTAGCAGTTTATGATCTTTTGGGAAGAGAAGTTGCTGTGTTGGTAAGTGGTAATATGGTAAGTGGCGCCCACGAGGTTGTGTGGAATGGTAAAGACAAATTTAACAATCCTGTGAGTGCGGGAGTTTATATTTACAGAATCAACACAACCGGATTTAATGAAGTGAAAAAGTTATTGCTAATAAAATAAAAATGACCCATTTAGCGTCAGTCTTTTGTGCAATAACATTTATTTTTAGTTATTTATATTCTCAAAATGATTCAAGTGTAAATACGTATTATTTTAACATGTATGATTCCTATGGTGATGGTTGGAACGGTGCAACTTATACAATAACAGATGAAAATGGAAATACAGTCGCTTCAGGTGGTCTGGCAGAGGGGTTTTATGGATATGATACAATTTATCTTGAAAACGGAACCTATGAATTAGCCGTTGGCGGTGGTTGGTGGGACTATGAAATAAGCTGGGATATTGAAGATATGGATGGTAACACAATTACTTCAGGTAGTGCTGGTAACTTTGAGTTTATTATAGATTGTGATGATGGTTATGTCGATGACTGTTCCGGTGACGGCGACTGTTGTTCAGAAAGCTGGATAGGTGATGGTTCCTGTGATGGTGAAGATCAAGAATGGGGTTGTGATCTAACCTGTTATGACAATGATGGTGGTGACTGTGATGAAGGATGTGCTGAAGACGAATTTGATTGCTTAGGTGATGGCTCAGAATGTATTCCAGAATACTGGGTTTGTAATGGTTGGGATAATTGTTCTAATGGTGCTGATGAAGATGATTGTACTTTGCCTGATTTAAAAGTTACGAGCTTCAGCGTTAGTGAGGTCAATCCAGAAATCGGTGATGATGTCACGTATACGATTGTGATAACAAATCAGGGTACAGGCAATGCAAGTAGCATATTCTACATTGATCTATATTTAAATCTGATATACCCTCCTGTGCCAGGACAGTCCGGGAACATTTGGTGGGAAGTACCGGGTCTAGCCCCGGGTGCTGCGGTTACCAAGAGCGAAACTGTTATTCAGTCAAGCCCGGGTTATTGGTACTCCTATGCACAGGTAGATCACAATCAAGGAGTTGATGAATCTAACGAGGGCAACAATATCGAAGGTCCTATAGATATTGCTTGGTACCAGGCAGAGATACTCAACAACTATGGCTGGCCAATACAAAGTCAGTCTTCGCCGCATTATGTTAATTCGGTTTTGGATGAATACCGAGATGATCCGGATCCTCACTTCCATAATGGAATCGATATTCAGGCTACACAGAATACCAGTGTATACTCTGTTTCTTCAGGAATTTTAAGTTATCCCCCAGGTGGTGGGATAAGAGTTGGAAATTTTGTTTACGTTCATCTGGAAGATTACGATCCTAATTTACCACCAGTAAATAAATGGGTTACCCATGCGGGTTTCCGACTTGCTGAAACAGATTCCGAGAACCACGTACATTTCATTGACGGACCTTACGCTAACTATATTAATCCTATAAGGGATAATGGTATATCTCCTGTCTACGTAGATAATCTGAGTCCACAAATAGGATCACTCATTATTAAGGATCATGAAACCGGTGATGTGATTCCCGATCATGATAAAGTGAAGGGTGAAGTCGATTTCATTGCGCAGGTAAAAGATCATATATGGACATCAGGTAACCGAAACGGAATATACAAACTAGGTTATGAAATAGTAGGGGCAGGGGTACAGGAGAACAGCTATCAGTTTGATCGGTGGCTGACCGATACCTACTTCTCTCTTGTCTTTCCTCAAACTCCTGAACCAAATTCTGGGTATATCTATTACAACGTAACAAACCATATGGTGGGTGAAACTACGGTCGTGGAAGGTTTTTGGGATTCCAACAGCGTTAATGATGGAGCATATCAGGTTTGTATTACAGCAGAAGATATAGCTCAAAATGTGAATGTGACCACGAAATGTTTTGATATTGAAGTAGATCAATCAGCTGAAATGAGTCAAAGGAGAAAAGGAAATGAGAAAAATAATCCCTAGGATACACCCAAGGCGATCTATTACAAGCGTTATACCGAAAATAATTACTACCGTAATTCTATCTATTCTTGTAACTGACTTGATTTTTTCCCAACAGAAGAATCGCATTTTGAGGGGGCGAGAGGAGAAAGTTCTGGAGTATCAACTTGTTGAGGAAAAAGACTTGGGACAGAATTTAAGAGAAGTGATATATTCTAAAAGAACCAAAAACTCACCTATGAAACCTCAATACATCAGTAAATATTTTTTAACTCAAGACGGCATGAAAATTACAGGCGATCTATTAAGAGCAGATAACTTCCAGAAGCTTACTACCACAGGTATAGAGAACAATTTTGTATTTTCAGACTATGGAAACTTTTATAGTGAAAAGAAGGTAGTCGAGAGGAAACTTGATGGCTCTTTGAAAATGAGGATAAAGTTTTATCAGGCTCCTGATGTGTTGCTGTGGGAAAAAGAATATGAGAGAGGGTATGATTTACCGGATGTGTCTTTCATTGTTTCTGATTTTGACGGTTCAGTGATAGAAATTAATAATATTCATTATATAATAAATTTTTACAATTCAAGAGGAGACAGTATCAATACTGTTTCTGTTTTTTCAAACCCAAAATTCATGTTTGAAAAAGGAATAACAGGTCGTTTTAGTGAGAACGGTCAATATTTTGTCGTTATAGCCGATGATCCTGGCCCACCCCCTGATTATCCTTCTTCAATATTATTATTTTCCAATAAAGGTGAATTGCAGTGGTCTTTTGAATCTCCTAAAAGAATAATTTCCGGTACAGTTTGGGCATCATGGGATGCTTCTTACATTGTCAGCTATCATTTTGATCCTACAGGGAAAGAGAGTGATAGAGTAACTTATCTGCATGACCGAGACGGCAATGTTATTGAGAAATATGACGGAATGCACTTAAGCAACCTCGTTTTCTCCGATACCCAAGAATATGTCGTGCTCAACAATGGTAACGAGGTGAATTTGATCATGTGTCGAACGGGAGAAATAGTAGTGCATTATCCTCATTGGGGCCGGGGTCCTCACATCCTGCATGTTGACATATCTGAAGAATTGGGTGTGATAGCGATTCTGGAAGGGAGAGTGGGAGGGCAAAAAGCTACTAATTCACTTGCCAGATTCACAAATGGAAAAATAACGGTTCTTAACTTCAACGGTGTTGAATTATGGAAACATCAATTACCAATAATTGAAGGTATCGAAACTAAATCAAAATTAAGTCTATCAGAAGATGGTAAAACAATTGGTCTCAAGTTGTCCTCGACTTACAGTGAATATAAATTACTGGAATAGAACGGGAATCAAAATGAAAAGATTCTGTCTAATCTTATCGGTGCTATTCTTTCTACTTTCTAAAATCTATGCAACTGATCCAACTACGGAATCAGACCACCTCATCATCACCCACCCGCAACTTGAAGAAGGGACATGGTTGCAGGACTTGGTTACTCTTCAAGAAGAAAGAGGATTTCAAGTAGGTGTTCAGTATGTGGAGGACGGCATAACAACAAGTGACGATATTAAGAGTTGGATTTACAGCGCTGATACTACCGGCATTTCGGTAGAGTATGTTTTACTGGCCGGTGCCGGTGCTGATTATATTCCCGATCCCATTACCGATCCTCCTTCTGAAGAATCAAAAATTGACCTTCGGTACACACCCAACATAGTTGCATTGGCGGATTCCATGAACTTCATACCATTCTGTTATGATATGGATGTCGAAGTATGGGGACCACAAATTATAAACATTCCTACCGACGATTTTTATATTGGCTTGCCTGATGCACCAATAGATGCAGCTATTGGCAGGATTCCCGCAGTAAACCATATAGAATTGCAAACCTTTGTAGATAAATTAACGGAAACTTACGCTGCACTTACCTCCTATTCAGAATGGAAGAATCGTGAAATAATGGTGAGTCAGAATGTCACTGAAATCAATAGTGGCTGCATAGGCCAAAAAGTTGACTGGATGTATGATGAAATTCTGGTATACGTTCCCGCTGACGTGGACACGTTTTTTCTTCGCTCATCTGAATTAGACCCACAGTGTGCCTGGCACTATATGTGTGGAGGAAACTCGGAAATTCTGGAGAGTGCTTTTGAGACTGCCATCAACGACGGCGCCGGTTTAGTGCATTACTTCGGTACGGGCGCTTCACCGTTTAATTTGGGTAATTTCTACTGGGCAAGTGACCATGATCCCTATGGCAGCGACTTCAATTTTACCAATAGTGGAAAGTCCCCGTTCTTTATGGCTGTCTCTTGCAACCTTGGTAAAACGCAGGAGCCCTTTACGACTCCTTCGATCATGAAAGACCTTATGTTTGTAGACGGAGGTGGAATACTTGGCGCTTTTGCGCCGACTATTCTTACTACTCAGTGGGCATGTCGGGAGTTTTCTGAAGATTTCCACCGGCTGCTAAATGATGAAGGTGTTAATGTGATTGGTGATTTAACCAAAGTAACTAAGGAAGCGTTTGAACCCCGAATGCCTTCCAGAGTTTGGGTTAGCCGTGGATTTGTCCTATATGGCGACCCTTCCATGCCATTATCTCTTTATCAGTATAAGGATTCGGATATAGCAGAAAACACCACATGGCAGGGTAGTATTGTTGTAAAATCTCCAATAACAGTTGAAGAAGGAAATACACTAACCATAAAACCGGGAACAGGCATTTTCTTTGAAGAAGATGCAAAACTAACCGTAAATGGCAATATTGTCATTGAAGGGTCAGAATCCTTCCCCATTGTTTTTACCTCAGCTTCCGAAGAACCACAATCTGCAGGATATTGGAAAGGTATTATTATTGATAATCCATCTTCTGAAGTTTCAATTCAACATGCCGTATTTAAAGATGCAGTAACAGGTCTTATAATATCTGGCACCTCACAAGGTGGTGAAATAACCAACTGCACCTTCGAAAATAACAAAACAGGGCTAAATATTATTAATTCACCATCTTCATTATTAGTGAGAGATAATATAATAAAGGATAATACAGATTTCGGCATGTTTTTAACAACGAGCTCACCTGTTGTGTTGGATAATAATATTCATAACAATAGTTTAATGGGGGTGGTTTGTATATTTTCCTCAAATCCTGTTATGAGAAGGAATAACATTTATTCCAACGGTTCATCAAATATCTGGCTTCATACGGGGCTGTTTACCGCAGGCAGCGATCCTAAACTGTTTGTCAGTTTTAATCCTGAGATACCCAACTGTCAGACAAACAACAGATTCTATTCCAATAGTGGTTCCAATGTGGCAGCATATTTTACATCACAGCCCAACTTTGGTGTTTATAACCAACCACGATTCATTCCTGATGAACCCTACCTGATCTATGGTGGATTCAATAGATTCTATGACAGTCCCTATTCAATTTATAATTCATTATGCAGCGGCAATACTATTTTTGCTCAGGTAAACTATTGGAACTTTCAGGGTGACCCTTGTGAACTGTTTGAACCCAACAATTTATATGGCGATGTAGTTTGGGATCCTCCCGCGCCCATTTCGGGATTTGGAACTGATCCTGTTCAGTCCCAAATTATGCGTGGATTAAAAAAGGAACAGCAAGAGGATTATACAGGCGCCATAGCAGTTTATGATTCTGTAATTACGGAATATCCTGATGATGAAGGTGTTTTGGCTGCAGTGAGAGGAAGGGTAAGATGTCATGAAGCAGATGACCATGATGAAGAAATAATCCCTTGGTTAGAGTCAATCTTAAATCAATACAGCGGCACATTAACAGAAGTGTATGCAAAAGACAATATCATTCCCTATTTAACAAAACAAGGTTCATTTGACCCCGCATTAGACTATTGTAGCACGCTTCAGTCGTATTTTGAGAATACAGAGTATGAGGCATTCTATATTTATGAAGAAGGATACATATTAGAGCGAATGGCAGAAAGTGGGTTGGGAAGAACAAATAATCAAATAACAGCAGAAAGCAGATACAGAGAAATAACAGAAAATCATCCTGACTCTCCTATGGCATTATTGGCATCCATAAAATTAGGAGAGGACCTTCCAACACCAACAGCAGAAACAACGCCAATCCCCGAAAAATTTGCGCTTCACCAAAACTACCCAAATCCTTTTAATCCGTCAACAACCATTGCGTATGATCTAACCAATCCTGCTCATGTGGAAATGTTCATTTATGATATTATGGGACGAGAGGCAGCCAGCATCGAAAATGCCATTAAAAATGCTGGTTCTCACAAAATTGTATGGAATGCCGATGGTTTTTCTAATGGAGTCTATTTTTATCATTTAACAGCCCGCTCAACAACAACCTCACCCGACGTTGTTTTCACAGAAACACGAAAGCTTATTCTCCTTAAATAACCCCTCTTTTAATTTGTGTAATTACGGCAGTTTTGTCGTTTTAGTTAATAGTTAAAATAAAAGCCCCATTCAGGGGAAATAGAACATTGTTGATTCTATAAAATTTAGGGGACTATTAATGAAGCGATTATATCTGTTGTTATTTTTTCCAATTGCAGTTTTTACACAAAGCTGGAATACCACTTTAATTGCGAATCTCGACTATTCCCAGAGTCTTAACGATATCTGGGGTTACCATGCAAGCAACGGGAAAGAGTATGCCCTTGTGGGACTCACAAATGGGACTTCCATCGTTGATGTGACTACTGATCCCTATAATCCCACTGAAGTTGCATTTATCCCCGGCGGGTATTCCACATGGAGAGACATTAAGACATGGGATCGCTACATGTATGTGGGGACTGAAGCGAGTGATGGTATTCAAGTAGTGAATATTGAAGATCCAGAGAATGCAGAGCTCGTTTATACATGGACACAAATTAGCAGCTCTCACAATATACATATCCATGACGGATATCTCTACATCGTCGGTGCTTCCGGTGATGATATTCATATTTTAGATTTATCGAACCCCGCACAGCCCGTAAAAGTAGGCGGATGGAATGGTGAATATATTCACGATCTTTATGTGAGAGGTGATATTATTTATGCTTGTGGTATTTATTCAAGTACCGTTTATATTATAGATGTATCAGATAAATCAAATCCAGTTACAATTACGGATTGGTCATATTCTGGCATGGCACATGCCTGCTGGCTTACCGAAGATGGAAATTATCTTGTGACTGCTGATGAAACATCTGGTGGATATATCAGAATTTGGGATATTTCAAATTATTCAAATATTAATCAGGTTGCAGTCTGGTATCCTGAAGGAGGTGCAAGTAATTCTGTCCACAATGTATTTGTAAGAGATAATTATTTGTATGCAAGTTATTATGTCTACGGCCTTCAAATTCTGGATATAACAGATCCCACCAACCCCACTTTAGCAGGATATTATGACACATTCCCGGGGAATTCAGGATTGTATGATGGCGCATGGGGCGCATACCCCTTTACTGAAAGTTGTTATACTTACGTCTCAGACATGGTAGGCGGATTGTATGTTGTGGATTTTGACGGATGTGTATCGGCTGATGCAGCCCTTTCCTATTCACCGGAGTTCTTCGATTTTAATCTGGATAGCGGGCAGTCTTCGTCGGGTACCCTGACAGTTACAAATGTTGGGGAGGAAGAATCCATTCTCTATTACAACGTGTCCAAAACTGCCTTGTCGCCGTTTGAAAATACCGGCGGTGGTCCCGACTCAGAAGGACATTTCTGGAGCGATTCCAATATGGAACCGTCCATTGAATATGAATGGATTGACATTACCGCTACAGGCACTCAAATATCATTCCCGAATAACGATCAGGCCGCTGACCCTATTAATATCGGTTTTGATTTTCCTTTCTATGGAGAATCATATTCAGAATGTATTGTTAATGCAAATGGTTGGATGGGATTTGGTTCCGATAATAATAGTTGGGATAATACATCCATACCGGATGGGTCAGCACCAATACCGGCAATTTTCGGTTTCTGGGACGACCTCAATCCTGTGAATGATCAGTGTAATCAATATTGTTCAGGTGAAGTTTATGTGCACTCAAATTCTGAGCGTTTTGTTGTTTCGTTTAATCAGGTAGCTCACTGGTGGACAGGATATGAAAACAGTTTTTACGATTTCCAAATGGTACTTTACTCCAATGGTGAAATTCAGGTGAATTACAATGAAATTACAGGGAATCATTCTGCTACTATTGGAATGCAGGGTGAAAACGGTTCTGCGGGATTGCAAGTTGGATTTGATAATTCTGCAGATGACAACAATGATTATGCCAGTAACCAACTCTCTTTGGTTTTCAGGCAGGCGGAATCTATTGATTGGCTGTCTTTAACTTCCAGTACTGGTGGTATGAACGGCCAGTTGGAAATGGGTGAAGCGGTATTTTTTACTGTAGAAGCTGATGCCGATGAATTGGATGGTGGTGAATATTTTGCAAATATTAAACTCAATACCAATGCTGAGCCAATGGTTGTTATACCTGTAAATCTAACAGTATCCGGTGATGAGCCACCGGAAGAAAATGTAGAAATCCATACCCAGTTGGGATGGAATATGGTCGGACTTCCTGTGGATACTGATGATAATTCTGTGGGTGCTCTTTTCCCTGATGCCATTGACGGCACCCTTTATTCCTATGATGGCACCTACCAGAATGAATCTGAGTTAGAAATTGGGAAGGGCTACTGGCTGCGGTTTTCAACTGCTGAAATCAATAGTGTAAGTGGTGCCGGTTTTGATGAAATAAATTTGTTTTTAAATGAAAGTTGGAATCTTATATCAGGAACAACTTATCCATCCGCCATTGTTGATCCTGATGGTATCATTATTTCCGGAACAATATATGGTTATGATAATGGTTATTACAATACCACAGAACTCGAACCGGGGTATAGTTATTGGGTAAGAACCAGCGCAAGTGGAATGATCACTCTTGCCAGCGGTACGGCAAGATCTGTTGGAGAATTGGAGTATTGGAGTGATGGAGTGAATGAACTTCAATTCACAAATGCTCAAGGACGTAAGGGAAAAATATACTTCGGTGTATCCATTCCTAAAGATGAGATATTGAATTTATCACTACCGCCAGTACCCCCGGCAGGCGCATTTGATATCCGGTTTGGAGGTGACCTGAAAATAGGAAATGAAGGTTGTGAGATTTTGATTCAGAATGTTGAGTGGCCATTGAATATTTTACTGGAAAAAGGGACTGGGAACAAGGAACCGGGCTCTGGGCACTGGGTACTAGTCGATGATGTGAATGGGAAAGAATATAGTTTGAATGAAAATGGACCTATTAAAATTACAGAACCAACTGACAGACTTATTCTTTACAAAAACACCTTGACACCCGAACACTTCGCACTTTCTCAAAACTATCCCAATCCGTTTAATCCTGTGACTACGATTAATTATTCAATTGAGGTACCCGGCATTGCGTCTCTACAGATATTTGATATTACAGGCCGTTTGGTGGAAACTTTGATCAATGAAAATATGGAGTCGGGATATCATGAGATCAAATGGAATGCATCAAATGTATCCAGCGGTGTTTACATTTATAAACTCACTTCTGGCTCTAATCAAATAACCAAAAAGATGATATTATTAAAATAGATTTAGATTTTTTGGAGGAATAATCATGATAAAGCGTAACATTGTATTTGTATTACTTTTGGTCCTGGGGATGTGTTTTGGTAATGAAGTTAATTATGTTGATAATCAGCTCATTGTCAAATTTCAACCTGATTTAAAAGAAGTTGATCTGACTCAAATGTTTCACAATACGGGGTATACCGTAGAAAAATTACTTGTAAGGCGATTAAACTTGTGGCTGATTTCTACAGACCCATCGAGGACAGAAACAACAATAGATGCTTTGGAGGTGATGAAAGAAAAACCTGGGGTTATATTTGCGCAGCTTGATCATTTAGTAACCCAGCGGGAATTCCGGGTTGAACCCAATGACCCCTATTTTTCTCAGATGTGGGATATGCACAACACAGGTCAAAGCGGTGGAACGGTAGATGCTGATATTGATGCCCCGGAAGCATGGGATTTGAATACCGGCGGAATGACAGCTCTAGGGGATGAAATTGTGGTGGCAGTTGTGGATGGCGGTGTGCAGACATCACATCAGGATTTAGCGGAGAATATATGGGTAAATGAAAATGAAATACCCGGCAATGGTGTTGATGATGATGGTAACGGATATGTGGATGACATTAACGGTTGGGATGCGTACAGCAATGACGGTTCCATTCCTTCTGACAGTCATGGCACTCACGTTTCCGGTACGATTGGCGCAAAAGGCAATAATGGCACAGATGTTGTTGGTGTGAGTTGGAACGTAAAAATCATGGCTATTGCAGGTGCGTCAGGTACGACCTCAACCATTAGTATTGCTTATGGATATGTGTTGGATCAAAAATCTCTATGGTTTGAAACGGATGGACAAAAAGGAGCAAATGTTGTTGCAACAAACAGCAGTTTTGGTGTGGATTATGCAGACTGCACTTCAGGATCGTATCCTGTATGGAATGATCTTTACAATGCAATGGGTGAAGTCGGAATATTGAGTGCGGCTGCGACTATTAATGCCAATCAAAATGTAGATCAAATCGGAGATGTTCCTACAGGATGTGACAGCGATTACCTGATTTCAGTCACAAATACCACACGCAACGATGTGAAATACAGTTCTGCAGGTTACGGTGCAACAACCATTGATCTGGGGGCTCCCGGGACAGACATATGTAGTACTGTACCTACGAACAGTGTCAGCTGCTCATATACGGGGACTTCCATGGCAACGCCTCACGTAGCAGGAGCGGTTGGATTCCTTCATGCAGTCGCATCACCGGCATTGGCTCAATTATGTTTGGATGATCCTGCCTTAGGAGCGCAGACCATAAAGCAGGCAATTCTTGATAATGTCGATCCACTATCAAGTCTTCAGGGTGTAACAGTTAGCGGAGGAAGATTGAATCTTTACAATTCATCTCTTGCTCTCAGCGGTGCCATGCCATCCTTGCAGTATTCCCCAGGGTCCTTTGATGTTATCCTTAATCCTGATCAATCAATTACAGATTATCTTACGATCACAAATAACGGTGAAGATGATTCTGAACTGCATTACACTATAAGTATCTCACCGTTCGAGAATCCGGGAGGAGGTCCTGATGGTGAAGGAAACTTCTGGGCAGATTCGGACAATGAATCTTCCATCCCCGTCGATTGGATCGATATTTCAGGTATAGGTACACAACTTTCTTTTCCTCACAACGATGAGGCAGCCGATCCTGTCAGTATTGGATTTGATTTCCCTTTTTATGGTGAAACCTATTCCCAATGCATTGTAAATGCCAACGGGTGGGTTGGTTTTGGTTCAGATAATACAACATGGGACAACACATCAATTCCCAGTATATCTGCACCCAGTCCAGCCATTTTTGGTTTTTGGGATGATTTGAATCCTGTAAACGATCAATGTAACGAGTACTGTTCAGGGAATGTCTATTATCATTCCAATTCCGAGCGTCTTGTAGTTTGGTTTGATGAAGTGGCGCATTGGTGGACGAATAATGAAAACAGTTTTTATTCATTTCAGGTGGCGCTTTATTCCACCGGGGATGTGCAGTTAAATTACGGCTCCATTACAGGGACTCATTCTGCATCCATTGGTATGCAGGACGAGACTGGTTCTGTGGGTCTTCAAGTATCTTATAATGGAGATTATGCCCATAATGATTTATCTATTGGATTTACGGGTGAACCAAATTGGGTAACAGTTTTTCCCGATCAAGGAGTTGTTTATGCAAATAATTCTGAAAATGTTGAAGTCAGTTTTAACAGCAACGGACTGGCAAACGGAGGTTACAATGCCTCAATGAAGATAAGCAGTAACGGCGGTACTTGTACAATACCAGTCACAATGACGGTGTCAGGTGAATCTCAGGGTATGCCTGTTTCCTACATAGAGGGGTGGAATTTAATTGGACTCCCTCTGACAGTTGAAAACAGTTATTATTTATTTCTTTTCCCTGATGCAATTGAAGGTACATTATATTCCTATACCGGTGTTTATGAGAGTGAGTCAAATTTAGAGAATGGAAGCGGTTATTGGTTGAGGTTCAATCAGCAGGGAAATGTCTCAGTATCAGGTTCTCCGTTGAATTCACTTCCTATTTCAATTTCGGAAGGGTGGAACCTGCTTTCCGGAATTTCATCCCCGGTTGGTGCGGAGGATATATCTGACCCGGGCAATATTTTGATCCCAGGAACCCTTTATGGCTATAACGGAACGTATTACAATGCAGTCTCAATTGAACCGGGAAGTGGTTACTGGGTTCGTTCCATTTCCGACGGTGAGATAACACTTTCAAGTTCTGGTCCAAGCAGAAAACTTGCCGAAACTCAGAATGATTTGTTGAGTGAATTGGGTTCACTCATTTTTACGAACAGTGATGGATTTTCCGGAACACTTTTTTGTGGTGTTCTTCTTTCAGATGAGGAATTATTGAGTTATTCACTACCGCCAGTACCCCCGGCAGGCGCATTTGATATCCGGTTTGGAGGTGACCTGAAAATAGGAAATGAAGGAAATGAAATATTGGTTCAGAATGAAGTTTGGCCGTTAACTGTTGAATTCCGCAATCCGCAATCCGCAATCCCAAATGTTGATGAGTGGTATCTATTGGATAAGGCAAGGGGTAAAGAATATGAATTGAACGGGAATGGAACAGTTGAAATCACAGACCCGACAGAACGGCTTACTCTATACAGAAGCACATTAATACCCGAACACTTCGCGCTTTATCAAAATTATCCCAATCCGTTTAATCCTGTGACTACAATACAATTTTCAGTAGAGACAAATAGCAAAACGTCTTTACAGATATTTGATATTACGGGACGTTTGGTGGAAACACTGGTCAATGAAAATCTGGAACCGGGATATCATGAAATAACATGGAATGCAACCAATGTATCAAGCGGAGTTTACATTTATAAATTAACAACAGATGCCGGGCAATTGACAAGAAAGATGATCTTGCTTAAATAAGGAGTCAATTTCCGTTTAATTGCATTATTGAGCGTAGTAGGTCCCAATCACATTAGTAAGTAATATATATTTAATTATTAAATCTTCATCCTTTTACTTTTGTTTTTTTATCAACAAAAATAACTTGACTTAATAGATAGTATTGCTCATATTTTTTGCAGGAAGGGCTGGCTTATGGAGCAAACAACGTAAAAAGAAAGGGATGAAAAATGCATAAAGGAAGCATAAATAGAGTCATATTGGTTGGTCATCTTGGGGGCGATCCGGAAAGCCGCTACTTACCTTCGGGGGACGCTGTAACCAATTTCAGTCTCGCTACAAATGAATCGTGGAAGAAGAATGACGGCGAGTATGAAGACCATACAGAATGGCACAAGTGTGTCTCATTTGGTAAGCAGGCAGAATCTGCCAGCAAACTGCTTAAAAAGGGTCAAATGATCTACTTCGAAGGAAGACTCAGAACAAGATCGTGGGAAGATAAAGACGGTGTAAAGCGGTATACCACAGAAGTGGTTGGTGATATGTTCACCATGTTAGGCAGAAAGCCGGAAATGGCCGGGCAGGAAGCGTCATCGAACGGCGGCGGTGAATCTGAAGATGATTTACCGTTCTAAAGTTGAACTAAGATAAACTAAAATTTCCCCAACCCGGAATATTCCGAGGTAAATATAACCGGATACTTTTATATTTAGGGAAAGGTGTATTACCTCCTGTACCTAAATATTTAAGGTAAATCCTTCATAAAACCTAAATATTTCTTGTTATATCCTGCCTTTCATCTTATTATCCCGCCCACCATGCTTGACGATAAAGATACATTAATTCTGGATTTTCTGCAAAAAGATGGGCGAATGACTGCAAAAAATCTTGCTGAAAAAGTGAGTTTATCAATCCCGGCCACCGCGGAAAGGATTAAAAAACTTGTTGAGGGGTATTACATTAAAGGGTTCCACGCAACGGTACATCCAAAAAAACTTGGATTTGATGTTACTTCATTTATTTTAGTTGTCATGGCTTCATCAGACCATTATGAGGATTTTGTTTATAAAGCTGAAGAATCAAAAGAAGTTTTAGAGTGTCATTCTGTAACTGGTGAAGGATCGCATCTGTTGAAAATAAGAACTCAAAACACATCGTCTTTGGAGAGTCTGTTGGAGGATATTCAAAGCTGGTCCGGTGTCATCAGAACCCATACCATGGTGGTCATGACAACGTTTAAAGAGGGCAATCAATTGGATTTAAGAGCGGACGATTGAAAACGGATTATAAAGTTGTTATTATTGGAGCCGGTGTTGTTGGATTAGCCGTTGCAAGAGGATTGGCATTGCATAATATTGGGTCGATTCTTATTATTGAAAAAGAAGACGGATTCGGCAGGGGTATTTCAAGCAGAAACAGTGAAGTTATTCATTCGGGGATTTATTATCCCAAAAACAGCTTGAAAGTAAAATATTGTCTGGAAGGCCGGGAAAAATTGTACCCGTTTTGCAAAAAGAACGACGTCTGGCACTCCCGGTGCGGAAAACTGGTTGTGGCGCAAAAGGGTCAGGAAAATGAATTATCCCACCTTTTCCAGAATGCTCAAATTAATGGTGTTCCTGATTTAGCCATGATTGGCAAAAATGAAATATCATCCCTTGAACCAAAAATATCTGCCGAATCAGCATTATTTATTGGATGTACTGGCATTGTATCGGCACATGAATTGATGATAGCTTTTCAGCGAATTTCAGCGGAGGCAGATCATGACTTGCTGGTAAAGGCAACCGTTATGGGCGCTAAGGTTGAAAGTGGTATTTACTCTTTATCTGTGGAAGGTCCCGGCGACGCATCTTACGATGTGAAATCGGAATGGGTAGTTAATTCAGCAGGTTTAAGTAGCAGTAAAATTGCGTCATTTTTATGGAAACCTGATAAAAATAAAATTCCCGAAATAAGATTTTCCAAAGGGTCTTATTTTAAACTTGGATCTCAATGGCGGCATGAGGTAGCCCATCTAATTTACCCCATTCCGGATAAGGAACACGATTCTTTGGGGATACACCTGAGCTTTGACGCAGCAGGAGATTTAAAACTAGGCCCTGATGCAGATTGGCTTGAAAATAAAGTGGAAAATTATAATATTCCAAAAAACATTATTGAAAAATTTTTCTCCGCCGGGAAACGATATCTTCCCTCGCTGAAAAAGGAAGATTTAAGTCCTGATTTTGCAGGTATTCGTCCCAAACGGGTTGTAGAGGAAAGCGAATTTTCAGACTTTTATATCAGTCACGAAGAAGATAAAGGATTCCCGGGTTGGATTAATCTTTTGGGAATTGATTCCCCAGGGCTAACCTCGGCCATTGCTATTGGTGAAGATGTGGCCAAGTGGATTGCTGGAGTATAATGGATACATGATACAGCCACTGGACAATTTATGGGTGTTACTGTCAACATTTCTGGTATTCCTTATGCATGCCGGGTTTGCAATGGTGGAAGTGGGATTCACTCGCGCAAAAAATGCAGTTAACATTCTAACAAAGAATTTTATGACTATCGGATTTGGATTTATTGTGTTTTATGCATTGGGGTACGGTTTTATGTTTGGGGTCAGTTTCAACGGATTGATTGGATTTTCAAATTTTTTCACAATATCTTTTGTGGAAATGGATATCACCATTACTCCCGAAACATTCTGGCTGTTTCAGGCAGCGTTTTCAGCAACAGCAGCCACCATTGTTTCAGGTGCCGTTGCTGAACGGATTCATTTTCGATCTTACTTTATAATGGTTATTATTCTGGTTGGCATTATCTATCCTGTGGTAGGTCACTGGGTTTGGGGAGGTGGGTGGTTGTCTGAATTGGGATTCCACGATTTTGCTGGTTCTACAGTCGTTCATTCTGTTGGCGGGTGGAGCGCATTTACAGCGGCATGGCTGTTAGGTCCACGGTTGGGGAAATATGGTAAAAATGGTAAAATTTTTCCCATACAGGGCCATAATATACCCTTAGGTGCACTGGGTGTTTTTATTCTTTGGTTCGGCTGGTATGGATTTAACACAGGCAGCAATCTTTCTGCAGACTATTCAGCAATCAGCCATATTGCAGTTACAACAACGCTGGCAGCAGGAGCGGGAACTCTTGGCGCACTTCTTTATACTTGGGTGAGGTATTCAAAACCTGATTTAAGTTTGACCCTCAATGGCGCATTGGCAGGTCTTGTCGGAATTACTGCCGGGTGTGATGTAATATCCATTCCTTCTTCCATTGCTGTAGGGTTCATCGCTGGAATAATTCTCGTTATATCTGTAAAGTTTATCGATGAAAAACTGAAAATTGATGATCCAGTGGGTGCAATTTCTGTCCACGGTATCAATGGTGTTTGGGGGACATTGGCAGTGGGTATTTTTTCTTCTGATGTATCATTCACCACACAGTTGACAGGTGTTATTTCTGTATTTGGTTATGTAATAGCAGGGACGTTTTCCCTATTTTCGATGGTCAAATTTTTTATTGGTTTCAGAGTAGGTGAACGGGAAGAAATTTTGGGTCTTGATATTGGAGAGCATGGCATGGAATCGTATGCTGGATTTCAAATTTTTACAACCGATTAGAGGAATGAACCTGTGAAACTCATAATTGCGATTATTCAGCCCGAAGAACTTCCTGACATCAAAGAGGAATTATTAAAAAGGAAGATTTATAAGTTTACCATTTCCAATGCATTGGGACAGGGTATGGAAATTCCAATCCATGAAATTTACAGGGGAATTGCTCATGATATAAAGCTATTAAAGAAAGTTCGTCTGGAAATTGCCGTGAATGATGAATTTGTGGATCTTGCCCTTGATGCTATTACCACTGTAGCAAAATCAGCCAAGGATGGCGGGAGAGGGAAAATATTTATTATACCAATTGAAGAATGTGTTCGAATACGAACCGACGAAAGAGGAAAAGAAGCAATTGGGTAATTTACTAATTGCCGTAACTGGTTAACCAAAGAAGAAAATAGAAAGGGACTAACTATGACGCCAAAGGAGTTTTTTGAATTCTGCAAAAGAAATGATGCCGATATCATTGATGTTAAATTTGTTGATTTGCTCGGTACGTGGCAGCATTGCAGTTTTCCGTTGGATACACTGAATGAAGGTACATTTGAGGAAGGATTGGGATTTGATGGTTCTTCCATCAGGGGCTGGCAGGGGATTCACGAGTCGGACATGCTCATGGTTCCGGATCCGGAAACAGCTTTACTGGATCCATTTTTCGAAGCGCCTACCGTAAGCATAATTGCAGATATTGTGGATCCTGTAACAAAAGAAAAATATTCGAAGGACCCCCGAAACATTGCCCAGAAAGGTGAAGAATATTTAAAATCACTGGGAATTGCAGATACCTGCTATATTGGTCCTGAACCGGAATTTTTTATCTTTGATGAAGTTCTTTATGAACAGAATCAATATGGGGGAATGTTTCAGGTGGATTCTATAGAAGGCGCCTGGAATACTGCAAGACTCGAGGAACCAAATTTAGGTCATAAACCCAGGTACAAAGGAGGATATTTCCCCGTAAGTCCTGTGGATTCATTTCATGACCTTCGGAGTGAAATGACGAGAGTTTTGAAAGAAGTGGGGATTATTGTTGAAGCCCACCACCACGAAGTAGGCACTGCCGGGCAGGCGGAAATTGACATGCGTTATGAGCCGTTGAGGAAGATGGGCGACCAATTCATGTGGTATAAATATGTCATTAAAAATGTAGCCAAGGATCACGGTTATACGGTTACATTCATGCCGAAACCCGTATTTCAGGATAATGGAAGCGGGATGCACACCCACCTGTCACTTTGGAAAGACGGGAACCCGCTTTTTGCGGGGAATGGGTATGCCGGATTAAGTGACATGGCATTGAATGCTGTCGGTGGTATCCTGAAACATGCGCCTGCACTGCTGGCATTTTCTGCACCTACAACCAACTCTTACAGGCGACTAGTTCCCGGTTACGAAGCGCCGGTTAATCTCTGCCTGTCTAAACGAAACAGGTCTGCAGCCGTCAGAATTCCTATGTATTCTGAGAGTCCGAAAGCAAAACGCCTTGAATTCCGATGCCCGGACCCCACATGCAACGGCTACCTTGCATGGACAGCAATCCTCATGGCAGCGATTGATGGGATAGAGAACAATATATCCCCGGGAGAGCCGCTGGATAAGGATATCTATGAACTGTCGCCGGAGGAATTGAGCGGATACAACAGCACTCCCGGATCGCTGGGGGAAGCGCTGGATGCCCTGGAGGCGGATAATGAATTCCTGAAAGCAGGAGGTGTTTTCACTGATGATGTGATCAAAACCTGGCTTGACTGGAAACGGAACGAAGAACTTGCGCCCATGGCATTGAGGCCTCATCCCTTTGAGTTTGAACTTTACTACGATGCATAAGTAGATAATCTCCAATAGGGAAATGAAAAAGGCATACCTCAACAGTGTGCCTTTTTTATATTTGACCCCCCCTATGAAACCCCGGAAACTTATAAAGATTAAAAATTTGCTTGAGTCTGAGTTGGAACGGTTTGACTCTGAATCCTTTATTACAAACGACCCTGTTTCCATTCCCCATAGATTTACGGAAAAACAGGATATAGAAATTACAGGATTTTTTTTACTGCTCTTTTTGCCTGGGGCAACAGGAAGATAACTCTGAATAAGTGCGGCAGGTTACTCGAGTTGATGGATAATGATCCGTCCGGTTTTATCTTAAATCATCTGAAAAAAGATTTAAAACAGTTTGAAGGGCTTGTTCACCGCACGTTCAATTCAACTGATATATGCGAATTTGTTGGATTCCTTCAGCGGTATTATTCAAGGTACAAAACTCTTGAGGATGCTTTTTACAACGGTATGACATCTCAAAATGAAACAGTTGAACTTGGCATGATTGGGTTTAAGCGGCATTTTGAGGATGACCTACTTTTCCCGAAGCGTTCGCTCAAACATATTGCAAGTCCTGACCAGAACTCTGCCTGCAAGCGACTGAACATGTTTCTCCGGTGGATGGTGAGGAAGGATGACGGAGTTGATTTTGGTATTTGGCAAGAATTTAACAATCCCAGCTTATTTGCCCGTTGGACGTTCGTGTGTTCCGCAATACATGCAAACTCGGGTTAATTGTTAGTAAGATTCCGAACTGGAAATCGGCTGTTCAATTGACTCGGGTACTGAAGCAGTTTGATGAGGAATATCCTGTGAAGTTTGATGTAGTACTATTTGGGTTGACTTAAAAATTGTTAAGTGTTAAGTTATCACACAACATACCATTTAAATAATTATAAATTGAATGAAATTGAAAGACGATACAAAAGAGAGTTTCGGAAAATATATCCGAAAAAAACGTGAAGAGGCCGGTCTGGGAATACGTGAAATCGAGCGCATTACCAAAGGTTTGATCAAAGCGCCTTACCTAAGCAGGATTGAAAATGGGAAAGAAAAACCACCGGGACCCGGCATTTTAACAAAACTAGCGGATCTTCTAAAAATAGATAGAGATGATATATTTTCCCGGGCGGGGAAAATACCGCCTGAACTGCATGAAGCTTATATTAATGAAGAAAATGTACGATATGGTTATCGTACAGTAAAAGAATCAGGAGGAAAAATGAGCGAACCTTTAGCACCTTATGGTGTAAGCAATTTACCGGTTGACCGCTCATTAATTTTGGAGAAAGAACTCCATCGATGGGTCAGGATTTTAAAAGAGAATTACCATCCTGAACAAATCATTCTTTTTGGATCCTATGCTGAAAATAGGATTACCTCAGGATCAGACATTGATCTGGTAATCATTAAAAAAACGAACAAACCATTTCTTGAAAGAACAAAAGAAGTCCTGCTTTTGATTCAGCCAAAAGTAGGCGTAGATATATTGGTGTATACACCTATTGAATTCAAAAAGTTGAAAATGAACCGGCCTTTTTTCAGAGATGAAATTGTTTTAAAGGGAGAGGTAATATTTGAACGAGGGAAGTAATCGCTGGATATATTTTGCCCATGAAGATTTGCAGATGGCAGAATTGGCATTGAAAGAAAAACTATATAATCAGGCATGTTTTCACAGCCAGCAGTGTGTAGAAAAACTCCTGAAAGGATTGATCCAGTTTAAAGGAAATGTTCATCCACAAACACACAGATTAACTGATCTTTTATTTTCTTTACCGGATGAAACACTCGGCGCACTACGAAACGAGATTATGCTGTTGGACCGGTTCTATATACCTACCCGTTATCCTGATGCTCTACCGGGCAGTTTACCGGAAGGACTTCCCTCCAAAAAAGATGCAGAAGAATCCATAGCCGTTGCGGGAAGAGTGGATAAAATTGTTTGCAGGATTATTAAAACTTAGTTTTTTTCAAAATGGGGAAATGCAGAAAAATCAACTTAATTTTGGTGAATATCTGAGTGGTAAATTCAGGGATTTCCGTCAGTTAAACACATGACCGGATACATGTACATATTAGAATGTTGTGACGGAACTTTTTATACCGGCAGCACAATTGATCTGGAAAACCGTTTTAAACAACATCAGCAGGGTGATGGAGCAAATTATACAAAAAAACGATTGCCGGTGAAATTGATCTACTATGAAGAATATGATCGTATTGATGAAGCATTTTACAGAGAGAAACAGATTCAGGGTTGGAATAGAAAAAAGAAACGCGCTCTAATCAATGGAGATTATGAGAAATTACCCGGGCTTGCAGAATGTATGAATGATAGTCATTTTAGGAATTTTAGGGCAAAGGTTATTTCGACTCCGCTCAATAACCGGACAGATATGCTTAATGACCGTACAAAATCACCTAATGACCGATCGGATACATTCAATGATTCAAAAGACCCGCTCGTTGAGCGTAGTCGAAACGAGCATGTTACCAATGATAATTAGATATTAAATAGATTCAATGTCAAAAAAGAAATTGAAGAAGAATTTTGTATCCAAGCCGAATCCCTCACCTACCCCGAAGCGATCTCGCTCAACCAGTTCAAGGATGTTAACACCCGCCGAAATAAAATTGCTAAAGAAAAAGACAAAGAAGTCGCAAAGCAGCTTGAAATTGAATATTCAAGACCTGTCAGAGTTCAAGGGGACGCTCGTTTGCTGCGTGGAACCTTACGAGCATCGGACATCACCCCGGAACTCCGGGAAAAGAAAGCCATTACTCACATTGGACGATCCATCCGATCCGCCACAGACTTAGCGACCCAGGCACAGGTTTACAGAGACCCACGTTTTGAGACTTTACGAATATTTTATGTAAAGGGTGATAAAATTGTAGGGCAAGAGGGTATTACTTCACGGCTTCCGGTTTCTGAAGCAGTTTGATATGGTGTTGTTTGGGTTAGAATAAGAATCGGTAAAATTTATTTACTGTCCAATTTCCTGATTTTTTCAATCTGTTCCAAATTCCATTTATCATTACTGTAGGGTGTATCAAACCACGCATCAAGAATTTCTTTAGCCACTGCTTCAGGCATTGCCCGCAAGCTCAGGGCGAGTACGTTAGCGTGGTTCCAGATGCGGGCGCCTTTGGCGGTTTCGGCATCGTTGCAGAGGGCAGCTCTGATGCCCTTCACTTTATTGGCAGCGATGGAACAGCCGGTGCCTGTCCAGCACATGACAATCCCCTCATCCGCTTCTCCGCTGGCAACAAGTTCCGCTGCTTGGTAGGTCACATCCGGCCAGTCAATGGGCTCATCCGAGTCAGGTCCGAAATAGGTGACTTCGTGACTCTGTTTCTTTAGTTCGTTCAGAATGACATCCACAAGGTGAGTTCTCTCATCGGTGCTGACGGCTATTTTCATGGTTTGAATTTATAATTTAGGACGGATACTTACCAGTTGGTAAATGATAGGGCAAAGGATAAGCAAAAAAATAGCGAATCTTTATTTTAAGAACGTGTTAGGAATTTTGTACAATATTATGTACATTATTTCGAACAATAGGAGATGAAACAAGATGTATAGTATTGATAATGAAACAGTGGTATCAAGTGTTTCTGAATTAAGGAGCCAGATTCGGGAAGTGTTAAAAGAAGTCAAGTCTTTTAAGAAAGTTTTGATAACCTGTAACAATAAGCCGGCTGCGATGATTTTGAATATTGAACATTACAAGTCACTGGTGAATAAGCTTGAAGAATTAGAAGACAGTTATTTTGGAGAAATCGCCCAAAAACGATTGCTTGATCACGAGCCGGAAAAATCGGCAGATATTGACGATTTACTCTGATCCGAAGTGTATAAGATAAAATTTGATGATCGAGTAATCAGAAAAGACAGTAAACGTATTCCCGGGAAATTTTGGATAAAAATCCTTTACAAAATTAAAACATCACTAACGGATAATCCTCTTTTTCATTCAAAACCACTCAAGGGTAACCTAAAAGGTTTGTATTGCCTGCGGGCAGGTGATTACAGAATTATTTTTAATTTAAACCGGAAGAAAAAGTCAGTGCTTGTTTTGAAAGTTGGCCATCGAAGTGAAATTTATAAAGATTTGTAGAAGGACTGATTTCTTAAATACATTCATCCCATATATACCATTCATATTGTCAACTCACATCTTCACTATCTATATTTAAAGATTATTTTGTTAAGAAAATCATTCGTTTACGGCAATACTTGATATTATCACAAAATTGAAATAGGGAAAAATGAATAAGAAAAATGTATTTACAGCAGCAGGCATTATCGTTGGAGTTTTTGTATTGTTTGGCCTTTGGTATTTTTCCTACCCGCTGCCAGATTACGTAGGAGAGGTTCCAATTGAACAGCTTCAGGACACGGTAGAAGTCATTTTTGACGATTATGCTGTCCCCCACATTTTTGCAGAAAATGAAGATGATTTGTTTTTCACTGCAGGATATATCATTGCAAGGGAGCGGCTGTTCCAGATGACCATTGCCGCCGCAACGGTAGAAGGACGGCTTGCCGAACTTTTCGGAGAAGGATCACTCTCAAGTGACATTTATCTGCGGACATGGAGAATCCCCTTGATGGGCAGGATACTGGCAGACCAACTGAGTCCTGAAGTTAAAACGATTGTTGAAAACTATTGTAAAGGGGTCAATGCCTACATTGATGAAGCGGGCAGCCGGCTTCCCATTGAATTCAAGCTTTTGAGGATTGATCCCATACGGTGGGAACCAAAACACGTGACAGGTTTCGGCCGGCTCATGGCTTACAGTCTCACGCAATCGTGGTATCCTGAAATTCTTCTGGGGCAGGTTGCTTATTTGTTAGGAGAGCAGAAAGCATTAGAGTTGTGGCCCGTCTATCCCGGCGATACTCCGCCTGAACAGATTCCGCCTGCTTTAATGAATTTGAATCAGTTTGCTTCTGCCTTCATGTATGAAGATGGAAAATTGAGAAATTTAATTCAAATGGAAGGGAGTTTTCTCGGCTCCAACAACTGGGTTATTTCAGGCAGCAGAACAAAATCAGGCAAACCGATTCTTGCCAACGATCCGCACCTTGGTTTTAATCAGCCTGCCGTGTGGTATGAAATTCACCTGAATGGAGGGAGATTCAATTCCAGCGGTGTCTGCTTCCCCGGAACGCCCCTAGTGGTCCTGGGACAAAATGAAACCTGCGCTTGGGGAGTCACCAATTTTATGACGGATGATGTGGACTTTTATGTGGAAACAATTTCGCCGGATGATCCAAATAGTTACCTGTATGACGGCCAATGGCAGAAAATGGACACCCGGAAGGAGACAATTCAAATCAAAGGCGGTACAGATACAACAGTTGTAATCAGAGAAACAGTTCACGGCCCCGTCATTTCTGATATTCATTCGCTGCTGAAAGACGGCAGTACGGCTGTGGCCCTCAAATGGACAGGTCATGAAATCAGCGATGAACTCACAACCTTCATGAAACTTAACCTCATGAAAAACTGGGACGATTTTCTTGAAGCGGGAAAAACCTTTGGCGCGCCGGGACAGAATTTTGTCTATGCCGATAAAGCAGGGAACATCGGTTGGAAACCCTTTGCAAATGTCCCCATCCGGAAAGATGCCGAATATTTAATGCCACTTCCCGGGGAATCTTCTGAGTGGGGCTGGAAAGGGTTTATCCCATTTAAGGAATTACCGGTCAAATTCAATCCCCCCGAAGGACTGATTGTTACCGCAAACAGCAAAGTGGTGGATGAACAGTATTCCTATTATGTAACAGAACTCTGGCATAATCCATCAAGATTTAACCGCATTACCGAACTGCTGAATCCTAACGTTCAGATTACGGTGGAAGATGTGTCGCAAACTCAGAATGATGTGGTATCTTCTTATGATCTGCACATGGCATCCTTAATATTGAGAGCGTTGAAAGAGGAAGATTTCACCAACTCTTCGGCAGCATCAACTGCGCTAAACATCCTGAAAAACTGGGACGGTGATACTTCTCCCGGTTCAGCGGGCGTCCTCATTTACAGCGCTACGCTTTTACGGTTACTGGAAAATGTTTATGCCGATGAAATGACGCTGGTGGGAGACAGGATTTTTTCAGGCTGGCTGGGACCCGGCGGGCCTGTTAATTCTTCTCTGCCTTTAAGAAATTTGAGATATACTCTGACCCGGGGAATTTCTTCCTGGTTTGACAACATTGATACCCATAGCTTAGTGGAGGACAGAAATGACATTGTGCAATTGTCTTTTATTCAAGGGACAGATGATGTAGTCAATTGGCTGGGAGGTGATTCATCCAACTGGAAATGGGGAAAACTCCATACACTGACACACCACCATTCCATAGGTAAACAAAGTAAATTATTAAATTCACTTTTTGAGTTCAGTATCGGTCCCTTTGAAACGGGAGGCACCAGCAATACGGTGAACAACGGCGAATACAGATTTACCGAACCTTTCAAACAAATTGCAGGACCTTCCTTCCGGCGGATTGTTGATTTTTCCAACCTCGACAGCACCCGTTTCATCATTCCCACAGGTCAATCGGGACTGCCGAAAAGTCCGCATTATGCTGATCAGGTGAATCTCTATAGGAAAGGCGAATACAGAGTGACTCATTTTGATGAAGAAACCATTCGATCAGCCGGTTACCGCAGATTGGTACTTCATCCCTGAACTTTATTATTCATGATTCTATCAATTATTCTGTTTCTAATTTGTCTTGTCATTATCCGGCATCTTTTTTTCTGGAAAGCCATGGATGTTTCCCATCTCTATCAGTCCGGCATAATGTTGGTAGGTCACAGGGGATCCCCTAAGGAAGAACCGGAAAATACCCTGCCATCTTACGAAAGGGCTGTTGAAGCGGGACTGAAAGCGGTTGAGATAGATGTTGTTGCAACACGTGATGGAGTTATTGTCTGTTCTCACAATCACGACCTCGAAAGGGAAACAGATGGTTTTGGGTATATCCATGAATTGGATTATGAAGACATTAAAAACATCAATGCTGGTGTTAAATTTGACCGAAATTCGATTGTGGCGATGCCTTTGCTTGAAGATGTAATACAGGCGCTCCCGGATGATGTGGTCATAAATATTGAAATTAAAAATGTAAACGGATTTGATCAAAAGCCGGTAAAACCGGTGGTGGATTTAATCAGGAAATATAATCTGTATCACAGGGTTATTGTGTCAAGTTTTCACCCCTTTTCCATAGGACTTGTAAAATTGCGGGACAAAAATATTCCCACCGCATATTTGTGGGATAATGAACAGGTGCCGGATATTTTAAAAAAACCGTGGTTGGTTAATCTTGTTCATCCTGACATCTTTCACCCGGCTGTTCATCTCGTTTCCGGCGAAGTACTGAATTTATGCAGACGGAAAGGTATGAAAATGAATGTATGGACGGTAAACAACCTTCCTTCAATGAAATGGCTGTTACAACTTGGAGTTGATGGCATCATTTCCGATTTTCATCATCTGATGATTGAAGCTGTAAAAGCAAAAGAAACAACATAATGAATTTTATGCATATCATAACTTTACTGTTGCTGGCGGGAATTTTATTTTCAAATGAGCCTGAAATAACGTTTGCTGATTTACTGGATCATGTAAAAGTATTATCCTCTGAACGGTTTGAGGGGAGAAAATCGGGAACGCGGGGAGGAAGAAAATCCGCCCGGTATATTGCAAAGCAATTTAAAAACTTTGATCTGAAACCAGTGGGTGAGAACACTAATTTTAAAAAGCAGTTTAAATTTGTGTCCGACGTAAAACTGGGAAGAAAAAACAAGCTTGAACTGTTTCACCAGAGCAGCACCTTTTTATATCAACTTAATGTTGATTACAGACCACTCGGTTTTTCACAGTCAGGGGAAATTGAAGGTAATCTTGTTTTTGCAGGATACGGTATTTCGGCTGATGATCTTGATTATGACGATTACACCGGGATTGATGTAGAAGGCAAAGTTGTGATGGTACTTCGGTATTCCCCCGATGGCACCAATCCGCATGGGAAGTTCGGGAAGTACTCGTCCCTCCGTTACAAAACAATGACAGCCAGAGAAAAGGGCGCTGTGGGAATCATCTTTGTTACAGGCCCCATGGATGATGAGGATGAGACCTATCTGAAATCACTGCAGTTTGATCAAAGTTCGGCTCATTCAGGTATACCTGCTGTCATGATTACACAAAAGCGGGCGAAGGGAATTTTAAATCTCGTAGGATACGATCTTACAAATGCTCAAGAAAGTATCAATACTTCCAACAACCCTTTCTCATTTGAAATGGAAAATTTCCAAGTGCGGATCAAAACTTCACTAAAACTGGTTGAAGCTAAAACGAGCAATGTTATTGGTATGATTGAAGGTCATGATGAAACACTGAAAAATGAATATATTGTCATCGGAGCTCACTACGACCATCTTGGATTTGGTGAATTCGGCTCCCTTTCTCCCGATGATAATGGTATTCACAATGGCGCTGATGATAACGCTTCCGGGGTGGCGGGACTTTTGGAACTGGCGGAGTGGTTCAGCGAACATCCCACCAAAAGGAGTCTCATTTTTTCCTGCTTTGGTGCAGAGGAACTGGGTCTGCTGGGATCGGCTGATTTTGTAAAAAATTCACCAGTACCATTGAAGAACATTACAGCAATGATAAACATGGACATGATCGGTAGAATGACCGATTCGGTACTTGTGGTTGGCGGTACCGGAACGTCCTCTGTTTGGGAAGAAATGTTGAACAATCAAAACAACTCGTACGACCTGACGCTGAAATTTGATGAACCGGGATTCGGCGCCAGTGATCATCAATCCTTTTACCTGAAAAATATCCCTGTGCTGTTCTTTTTCAGCGGTGTTCACGAAGATTATCACAAATCAACTGACGACTGGGAAAAGATCAATATTCAGGGAGAAATGGCAACAGTGAAATTGATCCGTGATCTGGTAACTGAAATTGGGAATAATGAGACACCTCCGGATTTTCAGAAAGTCAATTCTTCTACCACAAGCAGGGGAGGATTCGCTGTTTATCTTGGCACCATCCCGGATTATGCAGCCACGGATGTGGAGGGGATGAAACTGTCGGGTGTGAGAGACAGCTCACCTGCAGACAGGGGCGGCTTGAAAGGCGGAGATATCATTGTAGAATTCGGGGAGAGAAATGTTTCGAACATTTACGATTACATGTACTGTCTTCAGGAAGCAAAGGCAGGTGTTCCAGTAGCAATTAGCGTAAAGCGGGGAGATGAAAAAATTGTATTAACCGTTGTTCCTGCAAAAAGGAAAGATTAAACTTTAACAATGAAAGCAGTTCAAAAGGGGAAACCTGTTCCAGTCATGCCGGCCCGCCTCATTATCGGGTTTTTGCCGGAATTCAGAAAAGATCCGTTTGCACTGTTTTATCGTGCTTCAACTGAATATGGACCCATTGTAAAAACAAAAGTTGGTCCGTACGAAATTTGTATTCTTACTCATCCGGACTATGTACAGCACGTCCTGAGAGTGAAAAACTCAAATTATATTAAAAGCATCTTCTATGATGAATTAAAAGCTATCATCGGCAAGGGATTGGTAACCAGTGAAGGGAATTTCTGGAAACAGCAGAGGCGGTTAATTCAGCCTGAATTTCACAGAACAAAAATAGCTTCATTTTGTACCACCATGACTGAAATTACGTCAGATTTTGTTGAAAATTGGAAAGATGTGGCTAATGGTGCCAGGCAGATTTCAATCAATGAAGAGATGAAGGAATTGACCCTGCGAATTGTATCAGCAACGCTGTTCTCATCCGATGTGGGAAGTGTGGCTGAAAAGGTGGGGGATTCCATTAATGTGATTCTCGATTACGCAAAGGTAAGACAGGAATCCATGATAAAATTACCGAGGAACTTCCCTACCCGCCGCAACCTACGGTACAAAAAAGCGTATGAGCTCCTACGTCAAGTGGTTCTCGATATTATTAACGAACGACGTCATACTGGTGAGGATTCCGGTGATCTTCTGTCAATGCTCATGGCTGCGCAGGATGAAGAATCAGGAAAAGGGATGAGTGATGAACAGTTATTCGATGAAGTGATTACTCTCTTTCTTGCCGGTCATGAAACGACATCACACGCCCTGACGTGGACGTATTATCTGTTGTCTCAGAATTCGGAAGCAACAACAAAAAACTTTACAGTGAACTGAATAATGTGTTAAATGGTAGAATACCAAATTATGAAGATATCCCTAACCTCAAATACACTGAAATGATAATCAAAGAATCCATGTGGATGATACCTCCTGTGTGGGGAATTGGGAGAGAACCATTGGAAGATGACGAAATTGACGGCTACTTTATCTCTGCCGGTACGACGATAGACATACCCATTTATACCATGCACCACCACCCCGATTACTGGGAGAAGCCGGAAGTACTTATCCCCGAACGATTTAGCCCCGATAATGGGGCACCTAAAGTCAAGCACACCTATTTCCCTTTTGGGGCGGGTCCCCGAAAGTGCATCGGTAATAATTTCGCCATGATGGAGGCGCAGATTGTTTTGGCAATTATCGGTCAGAAATATGACCTGACTTTGGTACCCGGTCAAAAGGTGGAATTTTCAGCCGGAGTAACCCTGAGACCCAAACACGATTTGATGATGAATATTAATCTCAAATAGAAATTCATCTGAAGATTTAACCTTTTTCTTACCAAACCCTCCAACCAAATAACTCCTTGACAAACAAGTGTCGAAGGTGTACCTTGATGAGAATATCGTAATACCGACACATTATGGAAAAGTTTATTAAACATATTCCGCTGTTATTTCTTCTTTTATTTTTTATAACCCCTATCTTTTCCGAAACGGGAAATTCTCATGAAATCAGGAATGAAATTCCTGATGCCGAAGCACTTAAATCGGTTCAATCAATTCAACGGTTTTTGAATAGCAGCATCCCCACCCGCACACTCTTTTCACCAAGTCCGCTTTTGCCGAACAAGCCATTGCCTTTTTCTTCGGAATCTCAGGTGTCTCCAATACTTGGAGCCATTCATACTCTTGGTGCCAGGGTTGATGAATTGGACCAGCGGACAGCGGCCCATCTTTTGCACCGCACAATTTTTGGCCCAAAGTGGGAAGAAATTGAAACGGCTGTTTTCACCGGTTTGTCTGGCACGCTGAATACACTTTTTTCGGAACTTTCAGCGCCTGAACCTCCCGGCGAGTGGATTGATGACCCCATCCCGCCTTACGATGAACTGGATGCCGAAGCACTCGATTCACTTATTAACGCTTATTCTACACAATTTGGAGAAATGAGAAGCTGGTGGATTGATTTGATGATTGGTGATGAAACCACAATCCGGGAAGTGATGGCTCTTTTCTGGCACGACCATTTTGCAACATCAGGGGGAAAGGTTTTTTACCCGCCGGCTATGTACAATCAAAATGCACTCATCCGGAATTATGCCCTTGGGAATATTAAAGAATTTGTAAAAGTAATGGCTTTCGATCCTGCCATGCTCATCTGGCTGGACAACAATCAGAATCATGTGGGAGCCATCAATGAAAATTTCGCCAGGGAGCTCCTTGAACTATTTACAATTGGGGTGGGCAACTACACCCAAATTGATATCATTGAAGCTGCCCGAGCATACACCGGATACAGAACAGATGGACTGAATACCTACTTTATGCCTGACCACCATGATTATGGACTGAAGACATTCATGGGACAGACAGGAAATTGGTTTGGTGATGACATTGTGGATATCATTTTTGAGCAGGATGAAACAGCAAGATTTTTATGCAGAAAATTATACTCGTGGTTTCTTTATAACTTTCCCGATGAAAGTGTTATTGATGAATTGGCAGCCATCATGCGGGATAACGATTATGAAGTTGAACCTGTGTTGCGGGCATTGTTAAGCAGCGATCATTTTTTCGATGAAAATTTCAGGGGAGCAAAATACCGGTCACCGGTTTATCATACAGCATCAATCGTCAGGCAGACATATACTGAAATAACGGCACTTGATTCCGAACACCCCAAGAACATTATTCTGATGTACGTAAATGAATTATTGGGACAGGCAACTTTCTTTCCCCCCGATGTTTCGGGCTGGGTTAGCTACAGAACCTGGGTCAACACCTACACACTTCCATGGCGGAAAATATATACAAACGGCGTTATTGATGGATTCATTTATGATTTTGATATCGGTTTTCAATCAGATATCATGAGTTTCATTTTGCATATTCCCAGCCACAATGATGCTGAGCAGCTCATTGATGATCTGGCGTTGTATTTCTATGCCATGGAACCATCGGAACACACAACCCAGCTTTTGCTCAACGAACTGCTTCAGGGCGCGGAACCTTACGACTGGAATATTAACCTCCCCGACGCGGAAGGGCGTCTGCGGGGGACAGTCAAACTTTTAATGAGATTGCCGGATTATCAGTTGAAATGAGAAGAAGAGATTTCATAAAAACAGGACTCATGGTCACCCTGGGAGGAGCCGTTATTCCACGGTGGCTTCAGCCGCTACTGGCACGCAGTGGTGAGTTGAGGGAAGCCAGTTTGGGAAGAGTTTTAGTTGTCGTAAATATGGGTGGCGGCAACGACGGACTCAATACACTGGTACCTTACACAAACGATATTTATTACAACTTTCGCCCCAACATTGCCATTCCGCCGAATCAGGTGCTCACAATCAATAATGAACTGGGATTTCATCCGGTACTAGACCCGCTGATGAATCAGTGGAATGAGGGTCAGATGGCAATTGTTCAGGATGTGGGTTACCCCGATCAGAATCTTTCTCATTTCCGGTCCACGGATATCTGGCGGAGCGCATCCGATGCAGAAGCACACGTGGATACCGGATGGGTTGCACGCTACCTCGAAACGGTCTATACCGACTACATTGAGAATCCACCCGAATTTCCCATGGCCCTCCAACAGGGGTCTTCCGATGATCTTCTCCTTAGAGGTACCGAAGGAGTCACAGGTCTCATTGTGGATGATCCAAACACATTTGCGGAACTGGTGGGTTCCACCTATGAGGGAGAATATGAAAATGATCCTCCCAACACTGCAGGAGGCGCGGAACTTTCATACGTCCGGCAGATTGATCTGAATGCATTTACCTATGCGCAAGTAATTCAGGACGCCGCCGAGGCGGGAAGCAACACGCTGGAATATCCAAATACAAATCTTGGGTTTCAGCTTGGCTCTGTTGCCCGGCTTCTCTCCGGCGGGATGTACACCCCTGTCTTCCTTGTCCATCAGTACGGATATGATACCCATGCAAATCAGCAGGCAGACCATGTACCGCTGCTTTCGGATTTGGCAGAAAGTCTTGGAACGTTCCATAATGATATAAAAAATATGGGGTTGGAAGAGTATGTCATAACGCTTACCACCTCGGAATTTGGACGGCGCCCGTTTGAGAACGGAAGTCTGGGCACTGATCACGGCGCCGCGGCGCCGCTTTTTCTCATTGGTCAGGATGTCAACGGAGGAATTTACGGAAATAATACTGACCTTGAGAATTTTGACGAAGATAATAATATACTCCATCAGTACGATTTCCGGCAGATTTACTCAACTGTTCTTGAGGATTGGTTCAGCATGTCACCGGATGGTTCCGAAAACGTCCTGTTTCAACCGTTTGCAACCTTGCCCTTGATCAATAATCCAACAACGTCCATCAATGAAAATGGATCACCTCTGCCGGTGGACTATTCTTTAGGAACTCCCTACCCCAATCCGTTCAATGCTGTCACTAAGCTGAAATATTCGGTAAAAGAAAAAAGCCCCGTGGATATTTCGGTCTTTGATGCCTTGGGAAGAAAAGTGGCAAACCCTGTTAGGGGTTTACGCAATGCCGGAATATATGAACTTTCCCTCACGGCAAAAAACTGGTCTTCGGGGGCTTATCTCGTCCGCATGACAGCGGGTAGGTTTACTGCCACGCGGAAGATTAATCTGGTTAAGTAGTATATAAAAAAATTCCCCCGACCGAAGCCGGGGGTAGACAAAGTCTGCGAACTTTTGTT
>CAYXUG010000002.1:0-74966 GCA_964468655.1 uncultured bacterium
TCCATGGCTTCTTTAACTCCCAAAACTGTAAACCATGTCTATGGTAAGACACTTTATAATATTTGAACCCGGTGCGACAACATCAAGAGAATCCCCACAGGAGGAGTATTCTCTACGATAATCTTCCTCGGTAGTACTGCCAACACTCATTACATACTGAGCATTAGCTGGGAAAATAACATCTCCACAACTTGTATTCCCTGCAGAGCAATCAATGAAACAACCGTAATTATTATTGGCTTCATTAATAGCTAATATAATATCATCATTACTCTCACTAAATCCCAAACTCATTGTAATTACATCAGCACCCACAGCAGCTGCATAAAGAAGAGCATCATCTACTATTGCATCGTCAGGGCCTGAATCACCCACGGCACAAATCATAAGTTTTATGCCCGGGTTTGATAACCCCCATCCACCTGCTACACCCGCTATACCTAACCCATTATTTGTTACACCACCAGGAATACCTGCAACAAAAGTACCATGATGGTGTTCCCCATTAACATCATTATTATCATTTGGGAAATCCCAACCTACAATATCATCTACATAAGTTCCTGGGTCTTCATCCCAATCATCATCATCAACATTATTTGTGAATGGTGAATCGGTATGTAATGCATCGGTCAAATTAGTAAATCCATCATCGTTAAAATCACTATTACCAAGAAAATAAATAATTTCGGAACTTGTTACATATCCATCATTATTAATATCAACTAATGAAAAAATTTCAATCGGTATTTCTGATTGATTAATCCATATATTATTTTCAAGGTCTTCATGTGTTATTTCTGTACCACTATCTAATATGGCAATAATTACATCAGACGCCCCTGTTTCAATTCCCCATGCTTCTGGGGTATCAATATCTACATCGTTTTCATTATAGTGATACCATTGATTATTATTAATAAATTCTTGATCATTAGGAAATTCTTGTGTATAAAAACCATAATGATTTGGCACTGCAAACTCAACCAAGCCCGTATTGATGATTTCCCCTAAGATTAGTAATGGATCAGAATTATCTGGAATTTTGAGATCATATACTCTTACTATATTCACTCGTACAAATTCCAATTCTAAGAAATTTAACAGGTCGTTAATCTTGGATTGCGTCACACTTTCTAAGAATCGAACCGATATTATTGAGTTATTTACTGGGAATTGTCGCCCATCTTGAATTTGATACCATTGTCCATTGAGGTATTCATATTGGAAGTTGTTCAAAACCATTGTTTGAGCATTTATTGAACTAATAATGCATGCAAGTATTAAAACCATTAACTTCTTATTCATTTTAGTCCTCCTTTTTTTGGGTTTATTTTGTTATTGAATTGATTCCAATCAAATTATCTATCAGCACCTTATTTTAAGAAAACAAGTTTTTTTGTAATTGAATATTTTTTGTTATTGATTCTCATTAGATAAATACCACTTGTAACTGTTGCACCTGTATCATTTGTACCATTCCACTTTAACTGATGATACCCGCTCAAAAAGGGTTGATTAGATAAATTCCTTAACAGTTGCCCTTTAATATTGTAAATCCCGATATCTAATTCCATAAGCTCATGAGTAATGAAGGAAATGACTGTTTCATCATTAAATGGGTTGGGATAGGCGGGGAATAACTCAATTATGTCTGGTTGAATATTAGATTCAATCGTACTGTCTATATTGAGTAAAAGGCTATCTCTTACCCATACGCCACCGCCATGGGTGGCAACATAGATTTTATTCATGGAAGGTACATAATCAACACCAGTTGTACGTGGGTTATAGGGTCCCTGGATTTCATTCCATGAATTACCCGAATCCAGACTGTGAAATATACCTTCATCCCTGGTAGCGAGTAGGATATGGGAATTGTTTAATGGGTCCATAGAAACGAAATAGCGACCTTCAGATGGTATATCTTCCCCTAAAGATTGGAAATCTTCTGCTCCATTGTAGGAAACCTTAATATCACCAATTATTCCTACGTAAATGGTATTTGAAAATATAGGGTCAATTATTATTGAATTAACTCCACCTACATTAGGAGTATTATACCATTGAATGCCGCCATTAGTCGTCTTATAAAAATAACCACCCCCGATATATATGGTTTGTGGATTATTTTTATCTGTTTCTATGTCTAATATGAATTGACCCAAAGGTGCAAACGAAAACACCCAATCATTGCCGTAGTTTTCACTTTTATATAATGAGGCACCATAAAAATAGGAACCCACAAATAATATGTTTGGGTCCACTGGGTTAATATCTATTGCTGTAATAGTGCCCATAATATTCCCGCGTATATCCTGCCACGTCTCACCACCATCATAACTTCTCATAAGTTCACTACCACCCCAATACACGGTATCGGTGTTTATGGGATTGATAGCTATGTTCATAACTTCCGAAGTGTTTATACGAATCCAGTTTTCACCTCCATCCACACTTTTCCATAAACCCTGAAAACCACCGGCAAATATTATATCTGGATTCTGGGGGTTTACTTTAATATCGTAGATGTAGCTATTGACCATACCGTTTTCTTTTATTTCAACGGAATTACCACCATCATTGGATTTAAAAACACCGGAATAAGTACCGAAGTAAACTGTCTCTGTATTCAGCGGGTTGGATGCAATATTTGGACCATACCCAGGCTTTATTCCATTGGCAGGTGAGGAAAGTGCGATTGGAAGTTCCTGCCAACTTTCACCATAATCAGGTGATTTATAAACCGTATTATCCTCATCAAGAGCACCTTGTACCGCATAAAGATTCCAGTCAGCGTCTGCATATAAACCCGTAATCCAAAGCCAAGGGTCAAATGATGTTGGGTAATGAGTCCACTCATTACCTTGATCATTTGAATATGTCAACACCCAATCTTCCCAGCCAGTGTAAGCGATTCCCCAGAAATTCTGGTTATCTATTGGGTTAATCTGTAAATCAAATATTGGCATGCCATCAGAAACAGTTTCCCATTGGTAGCCGCCATCTATACTCCGTAATAGTCCCCATGGAGGGTCCCCGGCACTCCAAATTCCTACATACATTGTTTCACTATTGTACAGTTCATTAGTAATTGTTGTAATTTGAAATGTGGAACCGTGGGGGACGCCCTCTACTAGTTCCCAAGTTACCCCACCATTTAAACTACGATATAAACCACCATTTGGTGAATCAAGACCGCAATATATAATAGATGAATTTTCTGGATGAAGCCACAAGTTAGAAACAATGGCGCTATCAGGGAGTCCTACATTTGTGGTAACCCAATTTTCACCACCATTATAAGATTGAATAATACCAGAACCAATAGTGCCGGCCAAGATATGAGTTGTATTTGAAGCATCAATTCTAATAAGTGTTACCGGGAAATAATCTCCATACCACCAACTTGGTAAAAAATGACTAGCAATTTCGGAGTTATTTGTTAAAGGAAACTCATTATTAATCAAGAACCAATTTTCACCATTATCTGTGCTTTTGTACAAACCTTTACCAAAGGTACCGGCATAAATAGTAGTTGTATCAACCAGGTTATGTACTAAAGCTGTTATGAAACCACCGAAGGGTCCATTATTTGACCAAGATTGAGAATTTATTACCCCAATTAGAACTAGGAACAAACACACAGTGATAAAAGTTTTGTGAGGCTTGATGAGATTAATCATTTAGCACATATACTTTTTCTATATTTACAATAAAAGAAATTAACTAGGTTCGAGAAAAACCTTGTTGATAAAAGGTAAAATAATACTATACTTTACTAAGCTTTTTTACTTCTTACTGTCAGATTTCTCTTCAACCGCCACCTATTGCCAGATGCCTTCAACCTCCATCCAGGTGTACCGCTCTACGCCTTCTTCCTTGTGGACTGAAATTTCAACCGGTTTTAATGAGTCGGCAGAGGCGCCTGTCATAAAAATATCAATATCGTAAACCGTGCCTTTGGCTGTTTCAAAATCTGCGCAGACAAAATAGGTATTGTCCCCAAGATTGGCCAGACGGTCTTTGTGAATTTTTTGCAGTGTCAAAGATAAAACTTCCTCTTTTTCTTCATCATTCATCTGGAATGCACCTTTAGTTTTTTTTGATTCATCCTTAACAAACTGTTTAACTGCATCTGCAAGATTGTCCTTGGTAACAGCTACGGTGGAAAGTTTAACAGGATGTTCCGCCGGATGTTCAGCGGGGTGTTCTTTGGGGTGCTCAGTGGGGTGTTCCTTAGGATGTTCCTGAGCTGTATTGAATGAGATTAGAGAGAAAAAAGTGAAAATGATTATAAGGTGTTTCATGTCTGTTTCTCCTGATATGTTTGTTGAAAGTACCAAAAGGAATAAAAGGGTTCAAGTTTTACTGTAAACTTTTTTAGGGGAAGTCCAGTAATCAATATATTGATTCTGTTTCTATTTACAGATTTCATAATACCCTTAAACTCTGTTCTCTTTTGGTAACTACTTGTAGACAAAAACACCTGTCGGTTCAGAATAGTAAAGAAATCCTGTGCCAATATATAGAGCACTATTTTCTTCCTCATAGAGTATTGCTCCTATGAATGAATTGTTGGGGAACTGTAAATCAGACCAGCTTAAACCCCCGTCCTCCGTTTCCAATACTGTGCTATTTACCGCTGTATAGAGATGCCCTGACTGGGTCTCATCTTCCTCTAAAAGGGCAAAACCATACTCATACGTTAATAATGGATAATTCCAATTATCACCACCATCTATAGTCTTAATGATGAGGGACGATAAGGCAACGTACACCATTTCAGGATCGAAAGGATCTGAGACTATACCGAGAATTGGATGAAAAATGTCAGGTATGCCTGCTTCATAGAGATCAAAGTTTTCCCAGGAAAAGCCAAAATCTGTAGATTATTTCAACCCAGACATCCCCCAAGCATCAATACCCCCGACCCATATGATATTCTCGCCTAATGGGTGGTACGACAATGAATAAATTTCAAAACCAACTGCTGAGATATATTCCCACGTATCACCAAAATCCTCTGAATAGCTCAATCCATTATCTCCCGTATAAATCCTTGTTTGCGTTTGCATGAACAAATGAGGTGTGCCATCATCTTCAAGACCAAACCAGGTCTCACCACTATCCACTGTTTTATATATGGGATTTGCATTATCACCTCTAAATATAACCAGCATCATCTGAGAATCATCATAGTTCACTACCATATCTTTAACACCTGAACCCTCAGTAGAGCCCATATCCTCTAATGACATTCCAAGGTATTCCCATTCCGGCTCTCCGGTCTCCACATTCAGCCGCCACAAACCATCAGGTCCTGCGCAGGCATACAGGTAAGGCGGATACAGGCGTAATTCCAGTATGATTTTGTCCTCCAGCCCCAATGAATACCACTGTTTAATCCCTAAAACAACTTCAACCATTATATTGACATCCACTATATTGATTTCATCATCTCCATTCATATCACCCGCCCAGTGTTCATATTCGGTAGGATCGGGAGGAATCTCTAATATGATATTAACAGTGCGAACGATGTCTAAAACATCTGTTATTCCGTCGTTGTTCAGGTCACCCAGTGTCAGAGCATGGGTGAATGAGATGAAAATAACAGTTCCCAATATTCCCTGGGTAAATTTTTCAGTATAAAAAATTTTATACCTCACAAAGTTATTTATTGTTTACCGTCAGATTCTTCCTCAACCGCCACCTTATGCCAGATGCCTTCAACCTCCATCCAGGTGTACCGCTCCACGCCTTCTTCCTTGTGGACTGAAATTTCAACCGGTTTCAGTGAATCGGCAGAGGCGCCTTCCATAAAAATATCAATGTCGTAAACTTTTCCTTTGGGTGTTTCAAAATCGGCACAGACAAAGTAGGTGTTATCCCCAAGATTGGCAAGACGGTCTTTGTGAATTTTTTGCAAAGCCAATGACAGAACCTCCTCCTTCTCTTCATCATTCACCTGAAATACTCCCTCGGTCTTTTTTGATTCCTCCTTTACAAACCGCGTAACTGCGTCGGCTAAATTATCTTTCGTAACAGCAACAGTGGAAAGTTTAACAGGATGTTCCGCTGGGTGTTCAGCGGGATGCTCAACAGGATGTTCTTTGGGGTGCTCGGATGGATGTTCCTGCGCCAGATTTATTGAAATAAATGAGAAGAATGTAAAAATTGTTAAAAGGTGTTTCATTTTTTATATCTCCTAATATTTTGTTCAAAAATACTAATTTGAGTTCAATGGTACAAGTTTTTACTATAAAAATTATTCTGTTTGTGAAATTTCTCTTTTAGGGTCGTAATTTCCGGTATTATGAAAATTGGCAATTTGAACATCAGCAATCCGGTCTTTCTTGCTCCTATGGCAGGCGTGACGGATTACCCGTTCCGCATTCTCTGCAGGGAACAGGGCGCTGGAATGGTCTATACCGAATTTGTTTCTGCTGATGGTATTATACGTGAGAACGCAAAAACGCTTGATCTCATTCGTTTTGAGGAGGAGGAACGTCCTATCGGGATTCAGATATTTGGTAATTCTGCAGACGTCATGGCTGAAGCGGCAAAATATGTGGATGAAAAATTCAAACCAGATTTAATTGATATCAATTATGGTTGCCCGGTGCCTAAAGTGACCAAAAAAGGCGCCGGTTCTGCGGCGTTGAAAGACCTTTGTGTCATGGATGAAATTACACTTGCGGTTGTGGAAGCGGTACCACATTTGCCTGTTACAGTAAAGATGCGCGCAGGGTGGAGCAAAGATAATATTGTGGTTCCGGAAGCAGGAAAAAGATTAGAACAAATGGGAGTAAAAGCCATTGCTCTTCACCCCAGAACGACTGTCCAATCTTACACAGGCAGCGCCGATTGGGGTCTTATTCGAAAACTGAAAGAAGAGGTTTCTATTCCGGTCATTGGTAACGGGGATGTCCACATGCCGGTAGATGTTATCCGAATGTTTGAAGAAACCGGTTGTGATGCTGTGATGGTGGCGAGAGGCGCATTAGGCAATCCATGGTTTTTCAGAAATGCCTTGAGATTGCTTAACGGAAAACAGCCACTAATTACTTCCATTCTCAGAGTACGGATCGAAACCTGCCTGCGTCATTTGGAATTGCTCATCAAGTACCGGGGCGAAAGAACGGGCATTAATCTAATGCGGAAACATTTCGGCTGGTATTTAAAGGGATTTCCGGGCGCGGCAGATGCCAGAAAGACACTTGTGAGTGCAAAGGGTTTGAGTGAAATGAAAGCAGAATTGGACCGGTTGTTAGCGGGAGAACGGTAACAACAATTTGAATACGCTACTGCCTGATCAGGTTTTATTGAATCGCAGAAACACCTACCGAAAATAGAATACCAACAAACGCCAGAAGAATCGGCCAGCTTGTGGAGACAAACTGCTGAGAAGCGGGATCCTCAAAAACGTGTACCCTGAATTCGTGCGAGGTAGCAGCGCCACGCTCATCTACCGCAGACAGAACAATATCGTGAACGCCCTTTTGATTAATACGCGGTTTCCACTGGAGTAAACCCGTTTTACTGTCAAAAGACGCATACTTCGGCAGTTTTATTGCACGGTATTTAACTTTATCTCCATTTAGGTCTTCAGTTATAAATCTATATCGGTATTCAAAATTTGAAAGTGCAACTGGCTTCGGTTCTGTAGTAACAGAGGGGGGAATGTTGACAAATATTTTTGATTCCTGGATATCATTATTGTATCCATCTGATACTTTTACTGCCATCAGATTACTGTTAATCTGCGTTGATGTAGGGCGCCAGGTTATTTTCCCCAGCCGGTTAATCTGCATTCCCTTGGGCGCTTTTACCAGTTCGTAGCTTATATCTTTATTTCTGTTTTTATCTTCAACGACAACCTGATATTTGTAAAGTTTATCCACCCGCGCTTTCCTTGGAGATGTTGAAACGATGGTGGGCGGATGGTTTACATAAATTTCATAACTTTGTTCATCTCTTGTAAATCCGTCTGAAACCAAAAATGTTATTTTATGCTGGTCATATTGTCTTTGTGAAGGTGCCCAGGTGATGGTACCTGATAATTCATCAACAAACATGCCGTCAGGGAAATCAATGAGTGTATATCTTTTTATTGGCACTTGCTCTACAACTACCTTTGGTGGTTTGCCCTTGTTTCCTTCAAAAAAGTGCCACAGGACATCTTTAATCCTTACCCATCTACCACCGAATCTTTTGGTAACTACGATCAATCTGTCATCTTCATAAAAGATATTTTTGATGAACTTTTTTAAATTGGCCCTCGAAACGGACCCTTCATCTGATTTCTCAGAAATGGTTCTGTCCGGCAGTTCAATTAAAATGGATTTCTTATTTTTGAATTCACCGATATACCGCTGAATATTATCCAGATATACATCATCTTCTATGATAATAGAATAAACCTTTGTTTCATCAACATCTTCAATTTCTGTAATGTTAGAAAAAGGCATTAATGCGCCGGGATTCATATCCTCTGTTGAAATTTTATAGGTATATGTTTTTCCAACGGAAGCTAAAGTCATGGGCTCAGAAACGATATGAATATTTGCATTGACATAAAATTTGAACGATTTTTCAATGACAGTTCGTCCATCGGTGATTTCAATAACAGCTGTTGAAAAATCAAGATTTTCCTCTAAGGGAACCCAAACGAGGAGTCCAGTAGATGGATCTATTCTCATTCCGGGAGGCATTTCCAAGGGGGCATACCTTATAATATCAAATTCGTTAGGATCCTTAACAACCAATTGAAATTCAAATGTATCTCTCAGCGCGATATAGGTCATGGGATCGGGGATTGATTTCAAGACAGGCGGGTGGTTGACAAAAATGGCAACTTCCTGAGTATCTGCCGCAATACCATGGTTCACAGCAATAAAATATTTTTGCGTATCGACCTGTGTGCTTTGTGGTATCCATGTGATTTTACCAATGTTATCAACCATCATGCCATAAGGAGGGTTCATAAGGGTGTATTTCAATTCTTTCTGCTTGTCTTCAGGTATTCTAACTTCAAGCTGATATTCATATTTTTCATCTACTGTTGCTTCAATCTCAGTCTGAGAAGTGATGACTACCTGTCCTCTGGAATACAGTTTAAATGTTTGAACACCCCTGTCGAAACCGTCTGAAACAACAACCCTTACACCATAGATATTGATGTGGGAATCATTTGTCTGCCATGTGAGGAGACCATCCTTATTCACTGTCATTCCTTCAGGTCCTTTTTCTACAGTATATCTTAGAAAAGCATCTTTATTTTTATCGACAGATTCGAATTGATAGCTGAACGGACTTCCCGCAACGAATTCAGTTTCACCGGGTGAAGAAATAATCTGCGGCGGGTCATTCACATAAATCCAGAATTTCTGTTCCGAAGTTGCAAGCTCTGGCACTACCTGATAAGTAACTGTCGTGTCAACTTCGGCTGCAATGACTTCGATGGTTTCCCCAACCTTCATTTTTGCAAGAAAGCTCAACTCGTAAGCTCCTAACTGACTTTCATCCGGCACCCATTCTATTGATCGTGTTTCATAATGAAAATACATACCCCTTGGAGGAGAGCCCAGCCAGCGGAAACTGAAAAATTCTCTGTCATCTTCTTCGGGAATTGTATAAGCAAAAGTCTGATGTACAGGCAGAATGTAGGTTGGTAAAATTCCCAGCGGCAGTAGCTGGCCTTCTGCGGGATATGCCGAGGGTGGCTCTTCAATGACCGTTTCTTTTTTACTTTCGGCGATATATGTGTCCATAGGTATTTCTTCCTGGTATTCCGGAACATGACCAAGTTCAAAATAAAAAACTTCACTTTCATTGCCTGTCCAACCCCCAGCAATTACTGTGCCAAGGTAAATGCCATCAATAATCTCGGGTATGGCTGTGAAAATCTGGGCACCTGTTTCAGTATTTCCAATTGAATAAGGTTGCTGCAGTGGGCTGCCACCTGCTGCGCCACCATAGACCAGTGTAATAATACCCTGCTGACCGCTCACAAATAACAGGTCACCAAATCCATCCTGATTAAAATCCGATTGTTTCAAATCAGACAGAGGCCCCGTATTTATTCCCAATTCCCTGACGAACACAGCTTCCTTTACTATTCCAATTGAAACGACGTGACCTGATTGGAAGGGAATAAGCAGTTCATCCTGATTATCACCTGCCCAATCCAGTTTAACGGTTGAATTGGAAATGGGTACTGACATTCCAGGTATTCGCCGCAGATGAGATGGACCTAATATCAACCGACCGTTTTGGTTAATGAAAATCTGAATTCTCAGAACATTTCTTTCGGGACTGAATGCCACAAGGTCTGACATCCCATCACGGTTATAGTCTAATCCGGATGCGAAAAGTTTTCCGCCGCTTGTTGTGAAATCTTCAAGCTCGTGAGACCAGATTTCTCTAAATTGTCTCGCACCTTTTTCTCCTGTTAAAGATAAAATGGTAACAGTTCTTTTATTAAAACCTTGAGATGATACAAGAAGATCTTCACGACCATCACCTTCCAAATCAATGATATCAATGGAATTGATTATCTCGGGATTTTCCAGATCAGATAAAGATAGTATTAGATCCGGTTGCTGAGAAAAGGCGCCTTGAATCCAGTCAAAGAGATAAATAAACCCAGTCTCTAATCCCGCTTCTGTTTCACGGTTTATGACCAAACTTATTTCTGAATCACCATCGCCATCCATATCCATTAATCTCGCACTTTTTATTGTTCCAATAACATTCCCCGGTGTTTCATAAGACCACACGGGCTGTGGGAATCCTAACTCATTTATTTCATAAAGACCAGTCAGTGTAATATTGGTATTATTCCGCCTTCCTTCTTCAATGGTCAGAAATTCCACTAGATTATCCTGGTCAACATCAAATACTCCCCACATTCCAGTGATTTTTAAATCACCCGAAAACAGAATGGATGGGATTAAAAATACCAGGAAAAATGATTTATAACAGACTGCAGTGATGGTTTTTTTAAATGAACCTATCAAGGTGATATTTCCGAGGTTGGTGATTTGTTGTTTTCCCGCACATAAAGATATAAATCAATTTCTTCGCTTTCTAATTTTGAAACAATTTCAACTCCTTCTCCTCTTTTTTCTTTTATTTGTGCTTTGTCCTTTAATTCATATTCAACCAAATAAGACAGTCTGTGGTATCCACCCTGCTTTTCCATGGGTGACCAGGTAATTGAACGGGCAGATGGGTTGAATGAAGCGCCAATGGGCATTGATAATGGCTGAAAAGAATGAAGTGTTTTTCCATCATCCATTTCTAATGGAAGATTGAATGTTTTTCCGGCATAAAGTGTATCTAAAATGAAAGCATCTTTTGGCAGATCACCAAACAAAAACCCCTTGTTACCCTTAACTTGATTAATGTCGATAGATTTTAATTCCAGTTTCAGCATCTTTTTTGGATCAGCTTCATATGTTGAATAATCTGCTTCTGCAAAATCAGTACCGGTTTTTTCAATCGCTTTTAGTTCTCCTTTTCGTGCATTTAAGGCAGAAATACTGCTTGAGTAAGTAGATGGAATGTTGTTGTCCACTTCAGCCAAATTGCCCTCCTCTTCATGAATGGGTACAAGATTAATGTCTGAAGCATTTAAGGAACTGAGTATTGGTAAATTTTGTGACTGAGTATATTCAGCATTGTTAGTTTGAGTCTTATTTTTTCCCAAGAACTGATCTGTTTCTTTTGTTTTTGTAGATATGGGTAATTCAACTTTGTCTATTGGTGGCACTTCCATTTTAACCTGGTTTGCCATTACCACAACGGTGTTTTTAATTTTCTGGGATTGAGATTGATTCAAATCCGCTTCTGCAATTGATGGATATTCTTGGACTCGGCTTGCTGTGCCTGAATCTGGAAACGTATCTTCAATAGGCGGTTTAGGAGAGGCACTGGCTGTTACCGGCTGTGTATTCCCCGCATTCATTTCCTTTAATTTACTGCTTTCTGAAGATTTATTGAAGTCAACAGTTTTATTTTTTTCAGAAGCAGTATCAGTCTGGAATTCCTTTTGTATACTGGAACCAGTATCAACACCTTCAGTTATTTTCTGCATATCGGATGGTTTAGCAAATTTTTCCGGCAGTAGGGTCAATTTAATGGTTTTTTTTGAAGGATCGCGTGCCAATGTTTGAGCTGCTTTCTGATTGGGTGAAGAGGTGATAGAGTCCTCTTCTTCGAGCAACTGAACAGGTTTTTCCGCAATACCAGTTTCACTTTGTTGTGTAGGTAATTCAGTGAATTGTTGGACAGGTAGCTTTTCATCACTACCGCCTATATTTTTTTTTGTTTGGTCAATTTTATTTTTATCAATTTTCTTGGCATTTTTTATATTTGTCTGTTCTGAACTTTTCAGCTCTTGTCCTTTAGATTTTGACTGATTTGATGCTTCAATCAATGGTTTTGATTCAATGTTTTCAGTTTTTTGCAGAGATATCACATCAGCAGAATGATCACCGGATATCTCATTAATATCTTTCTCTATCATACTTGATGGTTCCATCTCCCCCGTTAATGTAGATTGTATTGAGCCAGTTTTGATTGGTTTTAAGGTCTCAATTTTTATGATTTCTTTTTTCGGTATAATCGAAGCTGAGGTTTCATTTTGTGTCTTTGAAGAGACATCTGTTTTTTGAGAATCTAACATAATGTTAGGCACATCTTTTGGGGAAATTTTTGTCCCTTCTCCTTTCAATGTTGGGTTAATTAGAACAGGAGTTGGAGATGCTTCAATCTTTTTGATTATATTTTCTGTTGGTTCTGAAATTAAGTCTTCGGCGTGTGTTTCCGCATTACCCGTGGCTGAACTTTGTTTTCCCCCATCTTTTGTAACCTGACCACCTGATGATTCGCTGCCTTTTGTTTTGCTGATATTGAGAATTTCAACAATCTTATCGGTCTTTAGATTATTTTTAACTGTATCTGTTTGTATTAAGTGTTCTTTATCTTGCGGTTCTATTTTTGGGGACGGAACTGAAGGCGCTTGAATAACAGTTTCTTGTTTTGAAATGTCGGAAGGAAATTGCTCGTTAAAAGTTTTCATTTCATTGGTATCTAAATCCGGACCTTTTACGATATCATGTTTTAGACCGCCGGATGTTTGTGAAGTAATTCCCAACTCGGCTCTGGCTAATAAAATTTCATTTACATCATCCTTTCCAAGAGATTTATCAGAAACATTAAGCCAGTGTTCTTCCTGTTGACTCAATTTAGCTGGTCGAATGTCTTTTGAACCAATTTCAAACGCAGATGTATTACCGTTTTGAAATGGCAGAACCAATTCTTTTTTCCCATCGTTGTTTAAATCAATAAAGGATGCCCCGCTTGAGATCAGGCGGGGAATTTGTGTCAAAGTCTGACTTCTATCTGACGTAAATAATGCATCATTTGAAATTGAATGTTGTTGACTGGAAGAGAAATTGCCCCGATCGTTCTCAAAAATATGAATAGTCGTTTTTTCAAACTCAACATTAACTGCAATAAGATCACTGTCTCCATCTCCATCATGATCTTCGCTGAACAGGTGAATCTTACCAAATCCGGTGGATAAATCCGGGGAAACTATTTCATCATCAATTGTAATGCTTGAAAGATCCATCGGATCTTTTATCTCAATAAGAAGAATTTTCCTCGAAAAACTTCCTAATGCCACAGCAATTTCATTAAAACCATCATTATCAAAATCCAATGAAGTGAAATTAAAAGGATTCGAAGGATACTCTGATGCACTTGCTCTCCACAAAAGTGAAGGGGAGTCTGCAAATCTGAGGTTTGACCATTCAAAAAGGTAAAGCCACGGAGATTGTATTCCGGTTCCAGCAGGCGATATTGTGAAGGATAAAACAGCAATCTCCGGATTCCCATCATTATTTACGTCCATAATTTTTGCATCTTTGATTCCCGGATTGAAACGATAACTCCACTGTTCTTTGTGATTCCCAAAATCATCAATTTCAATAAATGCCACCTTATCAGGAATTGGTTTGGTGTCGTTTGTTTTTTCAATACTGAGGAATTCGCTTAATCCATCACCATCAAAATCATAAGTTTCACTGAGAGAAATAATTTGTCTGTTTTGAGCATTTAATAAGGTAATGGGTACGAAAAGAAATAAAATTATCCCGGTAGGTAAGTAATCCCCGAAGGTCATCAACAAAGGATAAAAAATATTTTTCATATTAATTAGAAAATTCTTCACTCTTTTAAGTTCCATTAGAAAGAAGTCTGTCTATATGAATATATTTTGTGGTTGTTGTAAAATCAAGGAAAAATGATTGTTTTGCAGTATCTTTTACTTTAATCTGAATTATCCCTTGAAACTTAAGGGAAGCAGGAATAAAATTGACGAGCCATTTACATTCCAGTTAAAGAATTACGTATGAAGTATTTAAAAAATTATTTATTAACATTCGTATTAATAACCATGGCATCTGCTCAGGATGATTATTATCCTGCTCAAAATACCTATGGTGGAGGCGTGGGTTTTAGTCAGATGTTTTTGTTAATTGATATCGGGAAATTGTCCGGTTTTGAGATGCTGGGTAAAACGGCAGATGAAACCAATCCCGAAAAATTCGCAGGTCTTGGATTGCCCACAAGCGAATTTTCTTTACCCTTTGTTATCAGTGGAGGTGAGGGATTTTCCCAGATTACAGGTAAATGGCGTCTTGGCGGATATGCCGGCGTCGGTTCATCCCAAATTAGCGGGAAAGCTGGTATTTATCTTTTTGCAGATTCAGATGGGGATGCTGTATATGACAGCGACGAAGGAGTTTTGATTGAATATACCGGAAGTGAAGCGCCTGATATCCGGGCGAAATTTTCCATGTGGATTGGTGGCGCCATGGTAGAATATGTTTTTCCAATTTTCAGGGGTCTGGAGATTTCTCCGGGAACTCTCATTGGTTTTGGAAGAGCAAATCTGAATATTTCACATGGACTCGGAAGCACAGGATGGTCCGATCAATTTGAATATCAGCTTGATTCACTGGATAGTAATTTATTTCCAGTGGGTGAATTAGCTGGAGATACAGATATTGTTGATATAGATGATATTACATATTTTCAGGGTAATGGTACTTTCAATGTAACGCCGACAATCGGCTCTATGACATCACTTTCAGGGACATTTATTTCTCTTCAACCCTATATTGCGCTAAAACTTCAGGTATTGGATCGCGTGGGCATTCGATTAACCGCAGGATTTAATCTTGGTGAAATTAAACAGGGGAAATGGGTCCTCAATAACTTGAATTCACTCACCGATTCACCCTCCACAAGTTTTAACGGTGTTGCAATCAGAGCTATGCTCTATTTTGGTTTATAACATTTTTCACTTCCACGGAAAACGAAAAAATTGAATCTTTTATCTGGTTTTAGAATAAGATATAATCATGCATAAAATATTTCGTCGTCCCGTTAAAATTGGTATCATTATTACAGTTGTCACTTTATGCTTCGCTGTTGCTTTAGCTAATGTATACCCGCAAGCAACCAATATTTATGAAAAAATTAAAGTGATGAATGAAATGATATCGCTGATTAACAAAAATTATGTGGAGCCGGTGGAATGGGATGAAGTGATGGATGGCGCATTTAGGGGTCTCCTTGAGAAACTGGATCCACATTCCAGTTACATTCCAAAAAAGAAATTTCAGGAAGTGAATGAACCCTTTAAAGGAAAGTTCGACGGAATTGGTATCGAGTTTGATATATTGGGAGGATACATTACAGTTATCGCTCCCGTGCCGGGGTCTCCTTCCGAAAAAGTGGGCATCCGTTCCGGCGATCAGTTTATTGAAATTGAAGGAGAAAGTGCTTACAAAATAACAAAAGAGGAAGTATTCAAAAAACTGAGAGGTCCCAGAGGAACTTCAGTTAATGTTACCGTGAGAAGACGTGGAGTAAAGGATTCTTTTGAAGTGAATATTGTCCGCGGTGTTATACCAATCTTCAGTGTTACTTCCTCGTTTATGATAAATGAGACAACCGGCTATATTCGATTAAGCCGTTTTTCTGCTACCACATCAGATGAAATTGATAATGCCCTTAATAAACTCAAATCTCAGGGGATGTCCCAACTCCTATTTGATTTGCGGACGAACAGCGGTGGATACCTTGAACAAGCAGTAGCAGTTGCCGATCAGTTTATAACCACCCAAGACACCCTTGTTTACACGAAGGGGAGGATTAGAAGTTCTCACCAGGTGTTTCAAGCGCACTCGAATGTTGGCTACGGCAATTTTCCTCTGATTATTTTACTGGATAGATGGTCTGCCAGTGCAAGCGAAATTGTTTCAGGCGCTGTTCAGGACTTGGACAGGGGACTGATCGTGGGAGAGACCAGCTTTGGCAAGGGGTTGGTGCAAAGGCAGTGGTCATTGAGCGACGGCTCTGCTGTAAGAGTTACCATTGCTAGATATTATACACCAAGCGGCCGGCTTATCCAACGCCCTTATGAAAATGGGAAAAGAGAGTATTATAGGGGTATAGGGAAAAAAGACAGAGAAGAAATCCTCGATTCGCTGAAATCAGAAAGGCCCGTTTATTGGTCTAAAAGCGGGAGAGCAGTTTATGGCGGCGGTGGAATAACACCCGATATCCATATTTCGTATGCAGAATATTCTGATCCTACTTTTAAGGTACTGAGAGATCCAAAACGCCTTGCATTCAACTGGGCATCAGATTATGCGGTATCATTAAGAGATACAAAGATATCGAGGAATGAATTTATATTTTCCTATGAAATACCATCTGATGCATACTTCCAATTTCTGGAATACGTGAAAAATCAAGGGTTAGAAATTGACAATGAGGAAATTAATCAAGACAATGAATATATTAAGAATATTCTAAAAGCAGAAATAGCAGGACTCATTTGGGACAAAGAAGCCAAATATCAAGTTAAAGTAGCTGGAGATAATGTTATACGGGAAGCCATTATTTACCTCCCCGAAGCTGAGAAATTTCTTAACTGATATGGATAAATTAGATGTACAAAATTTCAGAAAGGTGCATTGACATTTCTTTGAAGAATGTTTATTTTTGCTGTCTTAAATTTTTAGGAGGATATAAAAAATGGTTCAATATTTTCTAGATGGTGGCGCTTTTATGTGGCCGATACTTGCATTGCTTCTTTTCGGGCTTGGGTTTGGATTAGAGCGGCTGTATACCTTATATAAAGCGTCTGTTGATACAAAAGCATTTCTAACAAAAGTTCGTACCGCACTCCACGATGAGGGGTATGATTCCGCAATGGACATATGCAGTAAAACCAGAGGTCCCGTAGCAGAAATATTTCATGCAGGCCTTGCCCGGATTCATCGTGGGATTGAGGCGGTCGAAAAGGCAATCGAAAGTGCCGGTACAATTGAAATGTCTTTTCTTGAAAAGAATATGGTATGGTTGAGTACAGTAATTACCATTGCACCCATGCTTGGTTTCACAGGAACAGTTGCAGGTATGATTCGAGCATTTGATGATATTAAAGCAGCAAATGATATCTCTCCCGCTGTCGTTGCCGGCGGGATTTCTGTTGCTCTTTTGACAACCTTGTTTGGATTGGTGGTTGCTATAATAATCCAGATAATACAAAACTATCTGATTTCAAGGGTTGACAAACTCATCATTGATATGGAAGAATATTCAGTTCTTCTGTTGGATGAATTGGTAGAGCTGGAACAAAAGGGCTCTCTGAAATCTAAAAAGAAGTAACTAACCATAAACAAACTATGAAGCGGAGAATCAGACCGGGAGAAATACCAACTTCTTCAATGGCAGATATTGCTTTTCTGCTGTTAATCTTTTTTCTAGTCACAACAACCATTGACATGGACAAAGGGTTGAGCCTGGTTTTGCCACCCCCCGGAGAAACCAAAGAAATCCCCAAAAAGAATATTTCAAACTTGCTAATCAACGCGCATGGAAAAGTGATGATAGATAAAGAACCGGTGAAATTAAGGGATATTAAAGGTGTAATTCAGAAAAAACTGGTAGCGAATGATAAATTAATTATTTCCGTAAAGACTCATGCTAAGACCAAATATCAATCGTATATATTTGTTCTTGATCAGCTGAAACAATCCAACGCAACAAGAATTTCCATTGCCGAGCCGGACAACTAATGAAATTTAATGCGAAAACAAAAGTAAGCAGTGAAATCCCAACGGCGTCAATGCCGGACATTATTTTTATGCTTCTTATCTTTTTTATGGTAACCACAGTTTTAAGGGAATACGAAGGATTGAATGTTTTTCTTCCGGAAGCGAAGAAAATAGAGAGACTCGAGACCAAGAGACATGTATCCTATATCTTTGTGTCTAAAGACGGACTTATTTCTATAGATGATAAAATTGTTCCCATTGATAATGTCCGTCATGTCATGTATAAAAAGCGAAAGGCAGATCCGCAGCTAACAGTATCATTGAAATCTGACCAACTGGCGAATATGGAATTAATCAATGATATGCATACTGAATTAAGACATGCAGATGCACTGAAAGTAAATTATTCCTCAAAAACTAAAGTGGATTAATTGTGATTATCAGAAAAGATCCATCCATTTCGCTGAAGCTTAGATATCCTATTTTCGTCCGGGTTTCTATCCTTGTCAGCATACTTCTCATGATTGTATTATTGAGAGCATTCCCCCGATTTGGAGTAAAAAAGTTTATTGAAAAAGCAGTTCATATTGATATAGAGCAAATTGAAATCCCCCAGACTCAGCAGTTTGAACTTCCACCACCCCCTGCCAGACCCTCAATTCCCATTGAGTCAGAGGATGAAGACCTTGCCGATGATGTAACCATAGAAGAAACAGAATTGGATATTTTTAAGGAGTGGGATGCGCCCCCGCCACCTGACCAAGGACCACAATCCAAGTTTATACCTTATGATGACCCGCCCGTGCCGATAGGTGGATATACTGCCATTCAAAGAAATATTGTCTATCCCGAAATTGCCCAGGAAGCGGGTATTGAAGGGACTGTAGTTATTCAAGCATTTGTGAATAAGAAAGGAAATGTGACTGATACCGTTGTGCTTAAAGGCATTCCAAACACAGGTCTTGATGAAGCTGCAATGGCTGCAATAAAAAAGACAAAATTCAATCCCGCGAAACAAAGAGATAGAGCTGTTGGGGTCTGGATATCAATCCCAGTGAACTTTAGACTGAAGGGGTAGATTTTCCCAATCCTATTGTTAACCTAACCTGACTTGTTTCATGGGTCAGGTTTTTTATTACACAAATGTCAATTTTAAAACAATCAATGAGTGAGAATAACAGGTTAATATTTTATCTTTCCGTAAATAGATTGATGTCTATAATTTCACTGCTGACTTACAATGACAAAATCATCTTTCGCACAAACATTTCGCACAGATAAGTGGTGGGTTGAGCCTCTTTGGACCGGGCTGGGATTTTTTGCCTTTGTCCTTTACACAACTTGGGCAATGCTTCAGGGACAGTATTACTGGTGGAGTGCAGGACAGGAAGGTTTTGGCGGTTATCTTTCGCCGTTTTATTCCCCACTTCTATTTATAAAGGAAGGAGTTACGGGAGTAGCACCAATGGACCACGCATGGTTTGGTTCCTGGCCAAGCTGGATACCAAAATTGATTCCTGCCACCCCTGCCATTTTAATTCTTGCAGGGCCTCTTTCATTTAGAATGACTTGTTATTACTATCGAAAGTTTTATTATAGAGCATATTTTCTAACTCCCCCGGCTTGTGCTGTTGGCGGTGTTCACCAGAAAAAATATAAAGGTGAAACTGCTCTTCTTGTGTTTCAGAATCTGCACAGATACACGCTTTACATTGCATTGGTGTTTGTAGCAGTTTTAACATATGATGGGATAATGGCATTTTTCAGGGGGGGTAAATTCGGTGTTGGTGTTGGTTCTATAGTTCTCATGACCAACCCCATTTTACTTGCAGGTTATACATTTGGCTGCCATGCTTTACGCCACCTTGTTGGGGGTGACAAAGACTGTTTTTCCTGCCCCAACGGGAAACCAACAACCCGATACAAACTGTGGAAAGGTGTCTCATGGTTAAACAGCAGGCACATGCTTTGGGCCTGGCTGAGCATGATATGGGTTGTATTTGCCGATATTTATGTAAGAATGGTTTCTACTGGTAAGTGGGTTGATTACAGCACTTGGGGTTTTTGATGATTGATGTAAAAGACATACAAACGGTTGAACATGATGTTATTGTACTTGGTGCAGGAGGCGCGGGTTTGCGCGCTGCTATTGAATGTTCTATGAATGGCCTCAGCACCGGATTGGTCTGCAAGTCTTTGCTGGGTAAAGCCCACACCGTCATGGCAGAGGGTGGTGTAGCTGCCGCCTTGGGTAATGTGGATAACCGAGATCACTGGAAAGTCCATTTCCGCGATACAATGCGTGGAGGAAAATTCCTCAATGTCTGGCGGATGGCAGAGCTGCATGCCAAGCAGGCGCCCGAAAGAGTAAGGGAACTGGAAGAGTGGGGCGCAGTGTTTGACAGGACAAAAACAGGCCTTATTAATCAGCGGAATTTTGGCGGTCACAGGTACCCCCGTCTAGCGCATGTGGGAGACAGAACTGGGTTGGAAATCATTCGAACGCTACAGGATCATGGTATTCACCAGGGGATTGATGTTTACATGGAATGTACAGGTCTTGATTTTCTGAAAGATGGCGATAGAATTTCTGGCATGGTTGCCATGTGGCGGGAGACCGGCAGGTTCATCATTTTCAAAGCAAAGGCAGTAATTGTTGCAACGGGCGGCGGCGGAAAAGCATGGAAGATTACCTCTAACTCGTGGGAATACACAGGCGATGGATATGGAATGGCATACGAAGCAGGTGCAGAACTAATGGATATGGAATTCACTCAGTTTCATCCAACGGGAATGGTGTGGCCACCTTCTGTGCGGGGAATTTTGGTCACCGAAGGAGTTCGTGGAGAAGGTGGTATTTTGGTAAATAGTGAGGGTAAAAGGTTCATGTTTGATTATATACCAGAGAGATTTTCAGCAGAAACAGCTGATTCAGAAGAAGAAGTAAACCGCTGGCTTTCAGGTGACAGGGATGCACGCCGTCCGCCCGAACTCCTCACACGCGATGTTGTGGCAAGAGCCATCCGTGATGAAGTACGTGCCGGTAGAGGATCAAAACACGGGGGTGCCTATCTGGATATTGCTTCCAGGCGCGATTCTGAAGATATTAAAAAGAAACTACCCTCAATGTACCACCAGTTCAACGTTTTAGCAGAACTTGACATTACTAAGGATCGAATGGAAGTTGGTCCTACACTTCATTATTTCATGGGCGGTATTAGAGTAAATGCAGATACACAGATGTCAGGCATACCGGGACTTTTTGCCGCCGGCGAATGTTCGGCAGGAATGCATGGAGCAAACCGGTTAGGTGGAAATTCTCTTTCTGACCTTCTGGTATTTGGGAAATTGGCCGGAGAGGGTGCTGTTAATTATGTGAAATCAATAACAGGTGAATTGGTGATGGATAAAACACGAGCAGAAAAAATCATCAGAAATGCGACTGATATTCTGAACCGTGAAACAGGAGAGAATCCATATCTGCTCCATGAACACCTTCAGGAAATTATGCAGGAAAATGTAGGTATTGTTCGAACAGAAGAAGATCTGACAAAGGGTATTAATAAACTTAATGAATTAAAATCTGCATGTAAAAACATTAAAGCATCAGGATCAAGCCAGTTTAATCCCGGCTGGCATGAGGCGCTTGCTCTCCGAAATCTTATGATAACATCGGAAGCAGTTGCAATAGCAGCTCTCATGCGGGAAGAAAGCCGCGGGGCTCATACAAGACTGGATTTTTCCGGTGAAAAAGATGATTGGCTGAATTATAATGTGGTGATCAAAAAAAGTGAAGATGAACAAATGAAAGCACAAAGAATTGAAAGACATTCGCCAGACAAGGAACTTGAAAGAGTTGCTAATTTGACTATTGAAGGATTGGAAAAAGAAGTAACTGAAAAAGCGTAAAAATAAATGGCTTTAAGAAAATTTAAGATATTCCGCGGATACAAATCATCAGGTGAAATGGTGGATTATCAGGTTGAAGTGGATGAAGGAATGGTGGTTCTTGACGCCATTCACAGAATTCAGGCAAAAAAAGCGAACGACCTTGCTGTCCGGTGGAATTGCAAAGCAGGGAAATGCGGTTCGTGCAGTATGGAAATTAACGGTAAACCGAAACTTTCCTGCATGAACCGATTGAATGAATACGATGAGGAAGAGACAATTTTCATTCGGCCAATTAAAACGTTTCCTGTACTAAAAGACCTTGTTTCAGATGTATCGTGGAATTATGAACAGAATAAGAAAATTCCACCATTCAAACCAGACCCATCCCTGAAGGATGAAAAAGGCAACTATCACATGATGGAGGAAGATGTGGTCAGGATTCAGGAATTCAGGAAATGCATCGAATGTTATCTGTGTCAAGATGTGTGCCATGTACTAAGAGATCATGAAAAGAAGGATAAATTTTCCGGTCCTCGTTTTATGATACGCCTCGCAGGACTGGAAATGCACCCCCTTGATAATGAAGACAGAATCCCTATGATTAAAGATATGTTTGGCTCCGGAATGTGCAACATTACAAAATGCTGTACGGAAGTTTGCCCCGAACATATTCAAATCACTGACAATGGGATTATACCGTTGAAAGAACGGGTAGTGGATAGATATTATGATCCTGTGAAGTGGTTATATAAAAAGATTAAAGGTAAAAAGTAATCTACCTCTCCAACTTGTTTAACTTTACTGATGCCACCAGACTTACGCAATACAAAACCAGAAGACCATATATCAGCGGTATAAAAGGTGAGATGGGAATTTTTGTATGGCCCAAATAGAGCATCCCTGAAATAAAGGGACCCAGCACAGCTAAAAGTCCATTTCGTGCTTTAGGCGTTCCCATAAAAGTGACAAGAATGTAAGCAGTAATCAAGAGCCCGATACCAGTAACCCAAAATCCAAAGAACCGATAAATAATAAGAAGATAGTCAGGAAGATTTTTGTTTATGTCTGCAGAAAAAAGTTCATTAAATGTTAATCCAAGGGTATTTTCATTGGCGGCTTTATCCAATAGCCAAGGTTCCTGCACAACCATCCACCGGACACCCAACACAACGGCTGAGATGCCAATAATGACTAAGGGCATCCATGAAAGATTGTGTAATAGTTTTGAATTCATAAACTTATTAATTTTAATATAAGATTGAGCAACAACATTGTCCAATGTTACAAATATTTATTCTTTGAAGGTTAGAAGATTTAAAAACTATTATTTCATCCCATCTATAAAGAAATGAATAAACACATTATAGCAGCAGGAGACAAGACAACAGTAGAAACTGCCCACGAACTTCTCTGGGTTGGGGGCAACGCATTTGATGCGGCTGTAGGTGCCATGTTTACGGCAATGGTTTCAGAACCGGCTCTTACAAGTGCCGGCGGGGGAGGTCACTTTATGGCAGACCCGGAAAGTGGAACCCCCATCCTTTTCGATTTCTTTGTGGATATGCCATCAGGAGAGTTGGAAAGGGTGAATATTGATTTTTTCAGTATAGATATTGATTTTGGTGATTCGACTCAGGAGTTTCACATTGGTAAAGGCGCGGTTGCTGTACCGGGGACAGTAGCAGGACTTTTGCACGTCCAAAAATCACTCGGATGTCTTTCATTAATGGAAGTACTGAAACCAGCCATCCGAGAAGCCAAGGAAGGAGTTGTACTGTCTGATGTTCAGGCATACATGCTGACAATTCTCGAACCCATCATGATGCATGAAGAGAATTCAAGAAAAATTTATGCGCCGGAAGGAAAGCTATTGGGAGAAGGCGAAACGATTATTATGCCTGAATTTTCAGATTTTCTGGATGCTCTCGCACACGAAGGTCAAGACCTTATGTATAAAGGTGAAGTTGCAAAACTCTTAGTGGAGTGGAGCCGGGAAGGCGGTTTACTAACTATGGAAGACCTTAAAAATTATAGTGTAGTGGAACGGGAACCACTGGAAACTAAGTTTTACGACTACTCGGTTTATCTTAACCCTCCCCCTGCTTTAAGTGGAATTCTAATCGATGCAACTTTATCACTGTTAAGCAGATGCAAAAAGGGTATAACACTGGCAGAAATAGTTCAAGCTCTGGATATAACAAACATCCTGAGAATGGAAACACTTGCTGGTAGTTTGGATAAAGGGGTGAAATATCTTTCGAAACAAGCATTTTTCAAGAAGTATGTGGAAACATTTGCAAAACGAAGTCCAAAGTCTCATTCCAGAGGCGCTACAACACATATCAGTATCCTTGATAAGAATGGTAACGCTGCATCAGTAACAACCACAAATGGAGAGGGGTGCGGAAGTGTATTATCTCATGTGGGCTTTATGCCAAACAATATGTTAGGTGAAGAGGATTTAAATCCTGAAGGATTTCACATGAATCCACCGCGGACAAGACTTGCTTCCATGATGTCGCCTACCATTGTTGTTAAGGAAAAACGCCCTGTTTTACTCACAGGAAGCGCCGGAAGCAATAGAATCCGTTCAGTGATTGTTCAGCTTATTATCCACGTTTTATGCGAAGAGATGGATATAGAGTTGGCCACAAAACACCCGAGGGTTCATATTGAAGGTGATGTTCTCCATGCAGAACCGGGATTAGGTGAAGATGTACTTTCATCCTTTGAGCAAGAATATCAAATCAACCGCTGGGAGAGGCAGAACGTCTTTTTTGGCGGCGCTAATTCGGTGACACATGAAAAGGGGGCGGGCGATGAAAGACGCGGCGGGTATAGTGTTATTATTGAAGATTGATTGGGTATGATTGGTAAAAAGTTATTCGATATTTTCAGCAGACTTCACAAGCCATTCAAATAATTTCATCTGAATTGGATCATCCTGCATAATCTCGGGATGCCATTGCACAGCAATAAAATTTGCTTCCCCATTAACTGATTCAATTCCCTCAATTAAACCGTCTGAAGTGATCGCTGTAGCAACAATGCCATCACCCAATATTTTTATTCCCTGATGATGAGTACTAGAAACCCTGACTGTATCTTCACCGAAAATTTTATGCAGCAAACTGTTTTCTGTAACATTTACAGGATGGTAAGCGATGGGACCCTTATAGTAGCCGTGATCAATGGATTTTGGAAGGTGAGTTTCAAGGTCTTCATACAATGTACCACCATACAACACATTAATATGCTGCAGACTTGCGCAAATTCCTAATACAGGGATTTTTTTGTTTATACAAATATTGAAGATTTCCTCATCGAATGTGGTGCGTTTGTTATGCATGGGGCCTTCACCCCTCATGTCGTATTCTTTCCCACCGTAAATGTTAATGGGTAAATCTGGTCCTCCGCTCATGAGTAGACCCTGAATATGATTTGTTATTTCTGATATTTTTTCTTCTGATTCAGGATATGTTAAAAGCATAGGAATACCACCTGCTTTCCAAACAGCATTACTGTATGCCTCTTTCAACATGTGCCAGTATGCATTTTCCTTCGGAAAATATCCGGGAGTTAATCCGATGAGTGGTTTACTTGCCATGTAATTGTTCCTAATTATCGTTGTTTATCATTAAAGTTTGGCTGCAAATTTCCGGCAACTTTTTCACTTCATCAAGCCTAGGATTAAGAAAACAATTCTTCTTTTTGTTTCATCCACCTCGACAGTAAAAATTCTTTTAATGTTTTACCCGAGTCATTGTAGGATTTTTGGATTTGAAGAGAAAAAGGGCCCTTAGAGATAAAGGCATCTGCAAAAGTTTCCAGGTATTTTTTCTCTGATTTTATGTTCAATTGTCTGCGTCTGTTTTCTAACCCTTCCAGGGACATTTCTAATAATTTTTCGCACCAGTAGCAAAACGTTTTTGAATCAAATATTTTTTTATCGAGATCAAGCTCCAATGATTTTTCCATAGCATCCATCCTATCGTGAAATGACCAACCGGAAACCAGTTCCAGCAGTTTTTCAAAAATGATATTATCTCTCAGTAATCCATTTAGGAATGCAGCTGGCGCAAGTTCATATCCAAATGGAGGGTGGTCACAGGTGCGTATTTCAACTACATTCTTAAACCTGACATGAGTGAAAATCTGCCGAAGAATTGACATAATATGTTCATTATTTAATTGGTCATTATCCAACAATTCTGTGAATAATTCAGAAGTTAAACCATCATAAAATAAGGGATGCCCTAATTTATCCAAGGCAAAGATGACAGGTGTTTTGGCAATATATTCCGCATAACGTTCTGCCATATTCTCCGGCCCTTTCATCTGATGATCAAATAGACTTCCACATCGTGTATTATCTGTATTGTTCCAGATAATAGTCCGTAGATTTTTTAATTTTGTTGGTACCCCGGTTTCAAAAGGTGCATTGGCAAAAATGACTGAAAGGAATGGCTGAATACAATCTGCTGCAAATGCGATCTTTTCAGCTTCTTCCAGTGAAGTGTAATCTAGATTGATTTGAACACTTGAACTGTTTTTCATCATCCAGTGACCTAACGATCCAGTTTGATTAAAACGATCATGCATGAGCTGGTATTTTTTTAAATCAATGAGTCCAATTTCATCTGGTTGATAAATAGGCTCGACAGTCAAATCAAGGGGAAACAGTTCATTTTCTCCACAGATTTGGACAAGGTTCCTGAAATATGCTTTCCATTCCCGGTTAATCTCATGGAGATCCCGGAAGGGTTGTGATGCATATTCCATTTGACCCCCCGGTTCAATTGATATGTTGGGAGCAATGCCTGTAACCTTATTTAAATCAATCAGTGCTGATTTGATTTCTTCACTGGAGAATTTTTCACAACGATTTACAGGAATCCGTTCCATCGATTTGTCATAAATAATATTCTCGACCTCAATGCCTGTTGTGAGGGTTTCCACTGTTTGGAAATTTGATGTAAATACATCAATAATTTTATCTGTGATAATTTTGTTTATCATTTTTCTGAAAGTGGCACTAAGATTAGTGAAAATTTTAACTGGAAAGCAACATAAAGTTAATGATAATTGGTAGGTGGAGGAATATAGGAATGGAGAATGGAAACCACAAAGCCAACGTCTATCACCTAACATCCAATACCAACTACCAGTTTCATAAAACAGTTTCAATTGTTAAATTATATAATCACAAAAAGGAGGAAAAATGAACGGCAAAACAATTACTTTTAAAACCAATGGACATACATGTGAAGGATATTTTAGCATTCCTGATACAGGAGGCGGGCCTGGTATTATTGTTCTTCAGGAGTGGTGGGGTTTGGTAGGCCATATCAAAGATTTGGCGGATAGGTTTGCTATAGCCGGATTTGCTGCTTTGGCGCCAGATATTTATCACGGAGATTCAACAACTCATCCAGATGATGCAGGCAGGTTGATGATGGCGCTGAATATTGATCAAACCCAGAAAGACTTAAATGGCGCCGTTAATTTTTTGCTGGACCATGTTGCTGTATCAAGTGACGCAATCGGAACTGTGGGATTCTGCATGGGTGGGCAGCTTTCCCTTTTCGCTGCCTGCGCCAATCCATCTATTGGTGCATGTGTTGATTTTTATGGGATTCATCCTAACGTTCAGTTGGATATGAAAAATTTACGCGCACCGGTGCTTGGCATCTTTGCGGAGAATGACGAATTTGTTACAATGGAAACTGCGAAAGGATTGGAATCAAAACTGAAAGAACATGGGAAGGAAACGGACTTCACTTATTATCCTGAGGTGGGTCACGCCTTTTTCAATGATTCAAGGGAAGATGTTTATAATGAAGAAGCCGCTTCAGATGCGTGGCAGAAAGTGATAACTTTTTTTGATTCTAATCTATAGGGGAAAGAAAATATAAGCTATAATTCGTCAGAATGCCGAGTCTTTTGACGTTTCCTGATTTCTTTTAAATCAGCGCCTTCCCCCCGTCCTTCTTTTTCATACCAGTACCACCATTCCAATTCTTTCTCAGATCGCTTATTCAACTGTTTCCACCAGCCGAGGTCTGTTACTGTTTTATGTTCTTTCTTTTTCATATAATATAGGAGGTGATGAGAAAATCAGGCAGATGTAACTATAGATTTTAGTTTTTTCTTATGGGAAAAAAGATTTTTAATATTTTTTGAAATGGTATCCTGTACAGGCCGTTCCTGAAGAATTTTCTCCTGCAGTCTTAACAGCCCTTCGATGAGTGCCTCGGGTCTTGGGGGACATCCGGGGACATATACATCTACCGGTACAACCAAATCTACACCTTTTAAAACATGGTAGCCATACTGCCAATAGGGACCACCGCTGGTGGCGCAACTCCCCATGGAAACTACGTATTTAGGATCTGCCATCTGCTCATACAATCTTTTTACTCGTAGTGCCATTTTCATAGTTACAGTTCCTGCGACGATCATTACATCTGCCTGTCTTGGTGATGACCTGGGTACCATGCCGATCCTATCCAAATCGTGACGGGAAGCGGCGGTCGCCATCATTTCGATGGCGCAACATGCAAGACCGAATTGGAAGTACCAAGGCGATGTAGCACGCCCCCAATTCAATAATTTATTCAAAGGAGCTACAATTACATTTCCAACGCCGTCTTTCATTTTTCATCTTCTTCTACAACTATTTGTTCTGTACTCATATAAACGGGTTTATCACCCATAAAATCGTGGTGCTTAAGAATTGCATAATTTTCAAAATTTCTTGTTGGGCACGATTTGCATGATGAAGTCCCCTTTGTTCTGTGACGGACAATGTCTAAGATTTTTTCATCCGACTCTTTACCGCCCGGCTGCAAATCTTCATCAGTTTCAACGTACCATCGCATGGTAACGAGATATTGATTTCTTTTCTTTTTACTATTTTCTGCCATTGAGTGTTACATTTTCAAAATTATCAATTATTCAGAAATAAAATTTACAAAGTCCTATCTTATTGGCAAACCCCTTTAAAACAATTAAAATTTTTGTTATAAATGAGCTTGTTCATTAATCAAGATTGTTGATAGATTATGAAAACTCCTGAGAAATTTCATATGTCATCTGAACAGCAACCACAATTTTCCAAAGGAATAGATTTGTTACACAACCCTGCCCTGAATAAGGGGACTGCCTTTTCAGAAAAGGAAAGGGAACTTCTGGGGCTGAAAGGGCTCCTTCCTCCAAGGATTTCCACCATTGAAGATCAGGAAATCCGAATTCTTGAAAATTATAGAAAGCAGTCCAATGATCTTGAGAAATATGTTTATCTAATGTCTCTTCAAGACAGGAATGAAGTTTTATTTTATTACCTTCTTATGAATCATATTGAGGAAATGATGCCCATTGTGTACACGCCAACAGTTGGGAAGGCATGCCAGGAATACGGTCACATTTTCCGAAGACCCAGGGGGATTTTTATTTCGATTGAGAATAGGGATGAAGTTGCAGACATTCTTAGGAACTGGCCTGATAAGGATATTAGAATAATTGTCGTTACCGATGGAGAAAGAATATTAGGACTTGGAGATTTGGGAGCTAACGGAATGGGAATCCCAGTGGGAAAACTGAATCTCTATACAGCTTGCGCCGGAATTCCGCCCTCTATGTGTCTGCCGGTGACCCTTGATGTGGGCACGGATAATGGGAAATTGTTAAAGGACCCGCTCTACATTGGTTCGCATCACAGGCGCATTCGTGGCAATGAATATGATGAATTATTAGATGAATTTATGGAAGCGGTAAGTGAAGTTTTCCCGAAAGCAGTTATTCAGTTTGAAGATTTTGGAAATGCAAACGCGTATCGCCTCCTTCAGAAATATAAAGACAAATACTGTACATTTAATGACGATATACAGGGTACGGCTGCTGTATCTTTAGCAGGGTTGCTTTCTTCCCTCAGAATAACCGGAGGAAAGCTTTCAGATCAGAAAGTGTTATTTCTGGGTGCCGGTACAGCAGGTATCGGGATTGGCGATCTGATTGTGCGTGCTCTTGTGAAGGATGGTTTTGCTGAGGATCAAGCGAGGAAACGATGCTGGTTTTTTGATTCTAAAGGACTTTTGAATTCAGACCGAAAGGATATTCAGGTCCATCAACGGATATTTGCTCACCATCATCTGCCGATAGGCAGTTTCAAAGATGCTGTAAAATCAATTCGACCAACAGCCATCATTGGTGTCTCCGGACAACCTGGACTTTTTACTAAAGATGTAATTCAAACAATGGCTGAAATCAACGAACGCCCAATCATTTTTGCTCTTTCAAATCCAACTTCACGATCAGAGTGTACGGCAGAACAGACCTACAAATGGTCTGATGGAAGAGCCATTTTTGCAAGCGGCAGTCCTTTTGAAGAAGTACAGTTTGAAGAAAACACATTTCATCCCGGGCAGGGGAACAATGCCTATATTTTCCCGGGAGTTGGATTGGGACTGATTGTATCAGGCGCCGAAAGAGTTGCCGATAACGTTTTCTACGTTGCAGCAAAAAAAATGGCTGAACTGGTGTCAGATGAAGATTTAGAAAGAGGGGCTATTTTTCCGTCTATAACTGATATACGCGGTGTATCATTTGAAATTGGAACTTCAGTTATGGAATCAGTTAATGGGTTATCTGAAAATTTACCCTCAGAAATCTCAGAGAAAATTTCCTCATTTATGTATGAACCGCAATATATGGAGTTGCTTATTTGAGAATTTATTTTATTATAATTTTATTATTATTCATGTCCTGCGAGCCCCTTGTCAACACATTTGAAAATGTTGAGAATGCAGAGCTCTATCGTGCAAATGTGATTACAGTTCCGGCAGTAGTTCCGGATACACTGAAAGTAATGACATGGAATATTCGTTTTGGCGCAGGTAGGATTCCATGGTTTGGTGATGGGTGTGGTGACAGGGTGATTTTAACTGAATCAGAGGTAATGTCAGGATTGAATTCAATTGCGACATTTATCAACTCTGAAAACCTTGATATAATCTTATTGCAGGAAGTGGATGTTTTCAGCAAACGGACAGCATACGTTGATCAGGTGCAATGGCTTTTGGATAACACCGGTTTCAACTATGGTGCATTTGCCTCAATGTGGGAAGCGCAGGTAATTCCCAGTGACGGTTTGGGAAGAGTAAATACAGGGAATGCCATTTTATCCAAATGGAATATAACAGATGCAGAAAGAATCCAACTGCCACTGAGAGGTGATCAGGAAGGATTGGTTCAATATTTTTTTCTTCGGAGAAATATTCTGAAAGCGAAAATAAATGTTTCTGCAGAAAATGATTTTTATGCAGTCAACATTCATGCCACAGCTTTTGCAACCGATGATACAAAACAGAAACACATTGACAAATTTAAAGTAACCTTGGCTGAACTGAATGACATGGAGACATTTTTTGTTGCAGGCGGCGATTTGAATTCCATTCCACCGAATGCATCTTTTTTTGATTTTTGTGAGATTGATAAATGCGCAGGCGAAATAGTTCACACAGAGGCAGATGGCGGTCCACACCTTAACGGAAGTTATTTTAATAATTTTAATGGTGAACAGACTCTTCTCCAACCACTGTATGAAGTTTATTTTCCTGCTGTTGATATCAGTTATGAGCACGGCTCGGAAGACAGCAGTTACACCCACACCACGTGGAATACTGCTGAAGAAACCGAAAGAGATTGGGACAGAAAACTTGATTATCTTTTTTCAAATAAAAGCTGGGTGGTAGAATCCGGAGAATCTCATCAGGATGCTTTTTATCTTTCAGATCATGCGCCAGTTTCAGCAAAAATAGAAACACTGGAATGATCATTCGAAAAAAAACAGTATTCCTACTTGGATTAATAACCACAACCATTATTGCTGAAAATCAGAACTGGTCTACCGGCACTGCTTATACGATGCAAAAAGGTCGATGGGAAGTAGGTATTTTCCAACCACTTCGTTATGGATTTAAAAACAACATTGAATTATCAACCCATCCTGTCTGGAACTTTCTTATACCAAATTTTTCCATGAAAAAAATCTGGTCATCTCATAATGAATTGGCTTTTTCATCCCGCCATAATATTGTATATCCAACCCCCATGTTTAAATGGCTTCAAAGTCCATTGGGGAAAGAACTGGGCGAACCGGATAAATTTGCCCTGATATCACCCGAGTTTGAAATCCCCCCTATTATATCATTTCATAATGAACTTTTAATGAGCCGACCTATTAGTAGAGGCGGAGTCACATTTAAAGCCGGAATGACATTTGCATTTATCTCCGGCGAGTTGGATGAGCGCGTAACTATTGATCTGCCTGTTGTATTCCACAGAATGATAGTGATGCAGAATGGATATGGCTTTAATGTTGGTGTTGATTATTTGTATCAATTAACGGCCAAATTTTTACTATGGACTGATGTTGATTTTATTTTAATCCCGGGAGTTGATGAAGACATTGCTATTGAAAATAAAGGAATTTTGATCTATGAAAGGAACCATAATTTCAGAACACTGATAGGATACAAACTGATTTATGGGAAATACCCTGCCGGATATCCTCTCGATTTCAAATCATTTTTACATATTCTCCCTATATTGGATTTACAGTGGGGTTGGGGATTCTGATATTTTTGGTTCAGTATGCCGCTTGTGAAAAACAAACCAATTCTGATGTATGATGGTGACTGCTCGTTCTGTAAAATGTGGGTGAAAAAGTATCAATCCTTCGTTGGAGATAATGTTAAATTTGAACCCTATCAAAATGTGGCTTTAGATTTTCCTGAATTTCGCAAGAGAGAGTTTGAATCAGAAGTGAAATTAATTTTCCCTAATGGCACAAGATTAGGAGGGGCTGAAGCTGTGTTTGCCCTTTTCTCTTTACGCGGAGGAAATTATTATATCTGGAATTTGCTTTATAATAAATTTCCGCTGGTTGCGACCGCCTCTGAATTTGTTTACAAGCTGGTTGCTCGTAACAGAAAGATCGCTTCAAGAATCACAGAAATATTTTTACATGAAAAATATTTAGAAAAAAATAATGTTAAAACTTTCAGGTAAAGTTATATTTTTACGTGACTATATATAATGTATAAGACAAATGGCGAAAAAACAGTTTAAACTTGTAGTTAATCCATACGGCGGAACCAAAAAAGGATTGGGGATTCTGGGACAGATTAAACCTGTCTTTGAAAGTGCTGATATGGAATTGGAGATTTATGAAACGGAGTACGCAGGTCACGCAAGAGAAATCATAAATACCACTTACCTTTCTGATTGCGACGGTTTTATTTCAATTGGAGGAGATGGGACAGCTCACGAAGTTGTGAACGGACTTCTTACCCGGGAAGATGGAATGAAAGTGCCTATCGGAGTGATTCCGGGAGGCACTGGGAATTCATTCATGCATGATCTGGATTGCCTTGATCCTGTTGAAGCTGCAAAAAAAATTGTGGGGGGAAACACACAGGAAATTGATGTCATGGACTTGAGAATGAATGGAGACCAGCTTTATTCGTTCCACATGGTGGGCTGGGGTATGGTGAATGATATCACCATTACTTCTGAAAAAATCAGATGGATGGGTGAAAGTCGATACACAGTTTCAACCCTATACCATGTTGTCAAATTGAGAGCCAGATCGGCAAACCTAATTATTGATGACGATGAAAATGTAGGTGAATTTGTTTTTGTCATTGCCTGTAATACAAAGTATATCGGCGGCAATATGCTTATGGCGCCAAAGGCAGATATAAATGATGGCATTATTGATCTTTTGGTTGTACGGGAACCGAAAAGATTTCAGGTACTTAAAATTTTCCCAAAAGTGTTTAACGGTACTCATATTGATTCGCCAATCGTGGAATATTATCGGGTTAAAAAGTTTTCCATCATTCCGGATGAAAATGAATGTCTGAATATTGATGGCGAATTAGCTGGCATGACTCCCCTATCTGCCGAATTGATTAAAAGCGCCTTTTCTATTTTTATTTAACTTCCTATTGTGAAATCCCGAATTGCGATCTTTCTGGGGATTGCTCTATTAGCAATAAGCATGTCTCCCATCTTAGCGCGAATGCTGCCTGCTGTTCCCGCAGTCTCCATTGCTTTTTGGAGAATGGCAAGCGCTACGATGATTCTGTGGGGGACCAGTTCAGTGAAACCATTCGGAACATTAAGCAGAGATGATCGAAGACTCGCGGTCATTGCAGGTGTTTTTCTTGGATTTCATTTTGCCTTTTTCTTTGGAGCGCTCAAACTTACAACCATTGCCAATGCCACTGTGCTGGGAACTATGGCGCCGGTTTTTTCAGCGCTGATTGAAAGATTTTTTTACAATAGAAAATTCAATAGGCAGATGATATTAGGACTTTTAGTTGCCATACTGGGAGCTGTCGTTATTCATGGGGGAAAGTTTAGCTTGGATGATTCGCACACTGTTGGAAGCATTCTTGCCTTGATCTGTTCATTCTGGATTGCTATGTCTCTGTTATTGGCTGAAAGGGTCAGGCAGAATGCCGGAACATTTCTTTATTGCAGAACACTATATGGTTCTTCAAGTGTAGTTTTGATTATTATTGTGGTGTTAATGAAAAGACAACTATTTGGATTTTCTTCTGAAGATTACTTATGGCTTGGGATGTTAGGGTTGTTCCCCACGGTGGTGGGGCACACGGGGTTTAATTATGCTGTCAAATATATTTCTCCCACAATTGTTGCGGCAATCCCGCTTGGGGAACCGGTTGTGGCATCAATATTAGGGTGGATTATATTTGGTGAAAGTGTGGGTTTTCAGGTTATTGCAGGGGGAGTCATTACACTTACCGGCCTGTTTATACTGATTACTTCAAAACGTTTTACTTTTGTAATGCCTGGGGATTAGTGAGAAGTCCATGTGGAACGGAAGAAGTATTTAGCGGGAGATCAAGAAGTTCTGCAATAACAGCAGCAACCTGAGTAATATGCATTTTTTCCAGAACGACGCCTTCTTCAATTCTTCTTCCAATAGCAAAAAAGGTTGTTTTTAGTTCCGGGTTGGAAGGATCTCCCCCATGTGACCCGCCGTTGATTTGTTCTAAAAATTGACTCTCCCACACACGAGTGAAATAGTAACCGGGATTTGAAATGAGTACAAATTCTGCTGGAATGTAATTTTGACATACTTCGGGGAGTTCATCCGAATTAAAGAATTCCCAATAGTGAGATTCTTCAAGTAATTTTTTTAGTTTGCCTTTTGTTTTATCATCATTCGGATTTTTTAACCTGATGAAAGCAGATCCGCCTGCAGAGTGACAGAATGCATTCCAGTCTTTAACCGTACCATCTTCCTGAACATTGATAAATCCATTTTCCACTAATAATGCATTCAAATTGATTCTTGTGTTATGATCCACAAAGCCGTGATCACCCGTAACAATGACAGTGGTGTAATCCCATTGATTCAATTCTGTAATAAGGTTTAAAACCGAACCAATCAGTGAATCGGCAAACATATATGCTTCAAATGCTTCCTGAGAATTTTTCCCATAATCGTGCTGGTGAAAATCAGTTTGGATTATATGATAACCGGTCAAATGGGGTAGTTTTTTTCTAAAGAGTGTTTTAAACATTTTGTGTAGATTCAGATCTCTTGTGAAGCCTTCAGTAGCGTCATCGCCGACATCTAATTTACCGCTGAGAGCAAAATATTCAATTAACCACCAAGGTTTGTCATGTTTACGGACGACCTGCAGCGTTGAAATGTCATCTGATTCTGATTTAATCTCAGGTACCAGATAATTAAATGGCCCTCCAACGGACACTGACCAGGACACTCCTGCAGTTACCAAATCTTTTTCTTTTGCGAGATTAAATACTGTAGGTGTCCTGATGCTGTCTGAGTACCAGTACCACTTTTTAAATTTTGCGGTAGAATCAAAAAGAGTATTATGAATTATCCCGTGGTCTTTTGGTAAAACACCGGTGATCATTGAAGTGTGGCTGGGATATGTCAAAGAGGGAAACACGGTTGTTACTTCTTGAATATGAGTACCACCATGTTTCAAGCGCTTGAAGTTATGCAACCGAGACTCAGAAAAATTTTGATAGTTTGGACTACTGAAAATTTCAGCCCGTAATCCGTCAACGGATATTAAAATAATTTTTGAATCAGTTTCGCCACCTCTAGGAAGACATCCGGAAAAGATGGATATTCCAACTAAAAGGATATATTTAACTACAGATTTGGAGTCTTTTGCCAGGGTTTAATTGGATAAAGATTATTAGAAAGGTTTGAAATCAGATGAAAATCAAACTATTTAAGCAGTACCAATTTCTGAGTTTTCCGGAAAGAAAAATTCTGTCTGAATGGAGATAAACTTTCACCACTCATGTGAACAAAGTAGGTACCACTGGCCAATTCGTTTGCATCCCAATTGATGCGATAAGTGCCCGGTTCTATGAATTTATTGAACAATGTTTCAACCCTTCTTCCTAGAACGTCATACGCATTAATAGTAACATGACTGAAAGATGAAATTTCGAAAACAATTTCCGTAGCTGCATTAAATGGATTTGGGAATGAATTTAATGATTCTTTTTGCGGTAGTAATATTTCGGGATTACTTATTTCCACAGCGGTTGAATCATCAATTAACTCATCAATCCAGTAAAAGGCACCGAATAAAATTAGAATGGCTGCCTCAGAGTGGCCACCGCAAGGGCATTCTACCAATTCAACATTATTAGTATCAGCTCCATTTGCAATAAATGTGTTATAGGCAAGCACAGAGTTTTCAAAAGGAATCAGTTCATCATCGGGGCTGTGAAATAGTTTAAGAGGAGACTGGGGTATCCAATCATAAAGATCATTTGCTCTCAATGCAACTCTTAGAGGATGGTCATTATTTACGGTGAAATCTTCAACAACCTCATCTTTAAGAATATGGATAGGAATGGAAGGCATTTCGGCATCTATTTCACCGCCGGTATGTTCCCCATCAAATAGTGATGGCAAAACATCTGCGTATTCATCTTTCAAATAATCCGAGGGTGAATCGTATAAATTGTACATGTCATTATAGGCAAATAGCATATAAGGCAGATAGTAGGGTGATCCATATTCCTGTTCCGAAAGCATGAGTTCAGTCATAATCCCTGACATATCATAAGCACCGGCCCCCGGAGCGGAGGCAGTAATTTCAAATTCCTCAGGAAACTGTTCCTCAATCATTTTCTGTGCCGCAAGTGTTGCATATCCTCCTTCAGAATATCCCATAAGGAACAACTGATCATTTAATTGGAGATTGTTTTCTTCGCTGAATGTTTTTGATGCCCGAATCAAATCAATGACAGAATTAGCAGTTGGTTCAGCCAATTGGTAAGGGTGCAGTATTTCAGATACACCCAGCCCCAGATAATCAGGCAAGAGCGTAATGTACCCGGATGAAGCTCCCCATAATCCTAATAGTCCATATATACCTTCGAAGCCGTACACGGACGGAACGTCGTCTCTCAGAACAACTGTACCATGTTGAAAACTAAGAAATGGGAGTGCATAATTAGCGCCGTGGGGAATTACTACAGCGCCTGAGGCGACTGCTGTATTATTTTGTGGATCCAGTGTTTCATAAGTAACACTATAAATTGAAGCAGGATATTCTGGATCAAATGGGAATAAATTGAATGGAAATTGGTCAAAAACTGAATCAATTTCCTCTATGGTAAAATAATCCAGTAATGTGTAAGAGATAAGATCACCCGGCTCGGCTGACAATTGAACATTGCAGGTGAGGATAAATAGAGCGATTATTACGATTTTTTTAAACATTTTATGCTCCCTTGATTTATATGTTTATGTTTTTAACCTTCAAAGAAAAATAATTCTTTATCATTTTCGAACTCAATAAATAGTTCTTTTAATGATTTTATGCTGAAATAACGATCTTGAATATCACTATAATCAAAACGAGTAAGTACTACTTTTTCCATATCAAAGGGTATAATTTTAGAAAAGGATGACCCCCCTTTGCTACATGCAACAACATTCATAATTTCATCATAAGATGAAAGAATACCTGAGCCGTAAATAACATGATTCATTTCATCATCATTTTTTTTATCACTTTGAAAGTCTGATTTTTCCATAATACCAAATTCATATGTCCACCATGCAAAATTTTGAAGACGCTTTAAGTTATGGGCGACCAAGTCATCTCCCAATCCCCGCTCATTTCGTATCAATTCCAATCCAACTTCACCCATCTTTTGCCACAAGTCAGCATATTCTTTGTTTATCAGAAGAGGGGAATGCCCCATAACATCATGAAATATATCGGGTTCAGGAGTGTATCCCTCTTCATTTTTAATATTTTTACCTGCATATTTTTCTTCAAATCGTTTTGATTGTCGAATAATATCGGTTACCGGGAATTGCCTTTGAGCAGTTAATGTGAAAAAGAGTTCTTCATTCAAGAACCCGGCGACAGGTGTCAGCACCCAGCCAGATGAAGGGTATATTTTTTCTGATAATTCCCCGAAATTTGGGAACTGGTTACTTGGAATTTTGAGCGCATCAAGTCCCTCAATGTATTCCCTAGCAGCATAACGATTGAGTGCGTCTATTACATATGAATAAAGTTGTCCCCACAATCTATGTTCTCTACTAGTGATTGAATCGTAATTTTGTTCAATGAGATATTCACTGTCTTTGGAGAATATTTTAATTCCCCCAATTGCATTTGGTATTACATTATCGAACAAGTCGTCGTATTTTTCTGTCATCACCATAAACCTAAATTTACATAATTATAATGATTTTATCTTGAACTTATCAATAAAATTAATCAGAAAACTGTGTCATTTTTGCTTGACATTTTCAAGTGGTCATTATACAATCATTTGCGCTGAATCGCTTCAGAACGTCCATAGATAATCCGAGGTCTTACGTGAAAAGAAGAAAATGTTATTCAATTTTACTCACCTTTTTATTCCTGATAAATAATTACGCCTACCCAAAAGACAAAACATATACCCTCAGTGGGTTCATTATTGATGAATCCGGAGATAAGGTTCCAAGTGCACAGGTTCTTCTATTTTCGGAAGATGGTGAGGAAATAGGTGAAACGAATACGGGGAAACGATTTGGGGGAAAGGGTAAATTCAAATTTAAAAAATTGTCTCAGGGGAAATATACTATCAAGGCATCGCAAGATGGATACGGAACAGGTATTGGCGATTATGTAATAATTGATGATGATTTGGATATTGAACTAACACTGCTTCCGGGTCTAGGGGAAGTAGCTGCGGGAGGCGAATTTGAAGAAGGAATTTCTGAAAGCGGTGAAACACCCGAGGATGTTGTGAGGATGGTTGAGGATGAATATGTTCTTAGCGAAATGAGTTTTGAAATGAAGAAAGTGAATGCAGAAGTAAGTCATCTGGGGAGCGAAATCCGTGAATTAAAAGCAAAGAGTGAGATGTGGACTAATCCACTTTCGGTATACAGCAAGGAAATCATACTTGGTAATGGAAGCACAGTTTTTGGGAAGGTAGTATATCAGGATGAAGATATTTTAAAAGTAGAAACACTCATTGGATATCTTGTAATCAATCGGGATCAAGTTGTACGGATTATTGAGAATGTAGTAGGGCAGGAAGAACCTGAATATATTCCGGAACAGATTAGAGAGACGTATAGTCCGCCTCCCGTACCAAAATTGACAAAACCCCAATACACATCTGCTCATTCAACGGAAAGGATGCCGGGTCAAAAACGAGCCGCAAATGTGGTCCTTGTTGGAAATATATCAGAGACCAAAGACCGGTCCAACAACATTTCTCTCTCAGGTCAACTGAAAAACATCGGTGGCAATAGAGCCGATTTTGTTAAAATGAATTTTGTTTTCAGAAAGAATTGGAGCGGTGAAACAAAAACACTAACCAGTTTTGTGAGAGGTGCATACCATACTTTTGAATCAGGAATTACAACCGACTCTTCATTACTTCCCGGTGCGTCAGGGAGTTTCGAACTTGTTATCCCTGCTGACTTCGGTCCGTTTATTGGATATTCCTATGTGATAGATTGGGAGGAATACGAGTGAGAACAATCAACTTTTTGGGTCAGCTTGTAATTCTTTTAATTATATTTGCCAATTTCTGTTTTACTCAATCACCCTCTTCATCAAAAGAAGAAGGCTTTTTTTTGGATTTGGGAATTGTCATTGAACCTACCACAGGAAATGAAAAAGTAAACCGGGTGATTAAAAAACCCCCGGAGGAAGTAAAATTTTTCATTGAAAAGGAATCAAGCGGCATGCTGTTTATGGCAACTACTCAAGAAATAAAGGAAACACTGGAAAATATCAGCACAAAAATAGGTGCCATTGAACATGCACTAAATTCCCTCGAGGTGGAAGTCCACAGAGATGTAGAAAGTTTACAAGAAAAGAATTTTAAACTTCAGGAAATGGTTTCAGAACTCAAAATTTCGAAAGATTACTGGTCAGCAGATGTTATTGACCTTATCACAGTAAGAGTAACAGAGAACATGCATAAGCCCCCCTATGAAGAAGGTGAGGTAAAAGTGGTAGTTTCACATTTGGAGGTAGATAGTTTGTTACCGGAAGAAGACAAAGCGCCGAAAGACTATCAATCTGAGAAAGTTAATTTGGTAATTATCAATGAAGAAATTGTTGAGAGTCCGCCAGGCAACATTACAGCAAATGAAATAATAGAGTTTGGGCAACCTAAGTCCCAGCCCAAAGTGTTTGACAGATTCTTATACATGAAAGCAGTATTTGCCTACCAAAGAAACGATTTTAATACTGCTCTTGAACAATTTGATAGTCTTGAACCTCAGGCGGCAGATCCTATAACTGCCGGTAATATTCTTTACTGGATGGCTGATTGTTATTATCGATTGGAGGAGTTTGACAGCGCCCTGCAAAAATTACAAGCCATTAGAACTAATTTACTATCAGATAAAATTGATGATTCTGTCGTTCTAGAAGGTTTGATCTATAGAAGTATGGGGAATGAAGAAAAAGCGATAGCATCTTTTTCTCAAATTGTTGAAAAATATCCCGGGAGTGAATATTTCCAATTAGCGGAATTAGAGTTAAAAAAGGATTTAAAATGATTACCAGAAATTGGAGTTCTATTATAAAAAGAATAATTATTTGCCAGTTTTTATTAATGAATATTTCTTTTGCTGTAACAAGAGTAGCTTATACCCGCCCCGGGTATATGATGAAAATTCCTGCTACCAGCGCAACAAGATCCCCCTATCTATTCAGTACCGGTTTTGGCATAGAAATTCACAGTTTCTCTCCTTTTAATCCAGCAAAGGGCGTTTATTTTTCAATGGACGTTTCTGAAAATGTGACTTTTGCATTTTCCTCAGGGCAGGGGGCTGATACCACTGCTCTGGAAAATATTGCGGAATCAACTTATATTCCTCCGGTGGAATTTGGTTTTCACCTTCAGCGGCGAATGTATGTGTATGGAGATATATCATTCTCACTTGGTATTCATGATATTGTATTTGAGAATGCCCCGGATGGGTTAAGTCTTGACCCGAAACAGCTTTCTATCTTTGGGACTGTCGGGAGCCAGAAACAGTTAGGTGATTACCAACTCAGCACTTATATGGGATTTGGCACTGGTGGGTTTGCCAAGCAGGTTGCAGAAACAACTCAAATAGAAACTGAGATTGATTCAACGGAAACAGGAACGTCAGCCGGTGTTTTTGCCGGATTTTTGTTAAAAATGCCCTATATGGAGAAATGGGGCGGTCTAGATATCGTGGGTGAATTCGATGGTTCCGGCATCAACGTGGGAATCCGCATCCCCCTTACCTCGGATTATCGCTTGAGTCTTGGGTTCACCCACATAGAAAATTTACCCGATTTTTCACAAGAACCTTATGGTCCCGTACATCCAGGCTTAACGCTTGGTTTGGACATGTCAGTGATGCGTGGATTGAGGGGAATGGTTCCCAAGCTTCTGGGTGGAATTGGGGATGGCCCCTCTCCACCTGTCCCCAGCGTAGGTTTGGTTGATTCAACTTTACTGGTAGCAGATATAGGAATGACGCATCTCAGAGATTCTCTAAGGGTAGCCAGATATGACATGCGAAACCTGTCTACTCATGTTTCAGGCCTTAAACAAAAAACATCAATGCTTGAGGATTCAGTTAAAGTATTACGGCTGGAAAAAAATGTTACAAACAAAAATATCAATCGTGCTATGAGGCATCTTTCACGTTCTCTCAGGTATTTTTATGCTGGAGACTACAGAGAGGCACTTCAGGAAGTAGAAACGGCTATGGAATTAAATCCAAATCTTGCTCTGGCTTATGCAAGAAGGGGTTCCATTTATTACAAGTTAGGGGATGTGCAAAGAGCAACCATCAACTGGAACCTAGCGCTTCAGTTGGATCCGGAATATGATGATGTTAGGAACATTTTGAAAGCGCTACATGAAAACAGATTAATGACAACAAGTTTTAAAGGAGGTAAATAAATCTCATGGATATTGCGACTATTGTAGGAATATTGTTTGGTATAGTGTCTATTTCTGGCGGTATTTTCATAATGACCTCGGACTTTGCGGTGTTTGCTTCAGGATCAAGTTTTGCAATTGTGTTTGGGGGTATGGTTGCATCGGTATCAGTTGCATTCCCATTGGCTGAGGTGTTAAAACTGGGGTCTGCAATGGGAGCAGTTTTTAAAGGCGGATCCACCAAGCTTGGTGAACTTGTGGATGATGCTGTAAAAATGGCAGAAGCGGGCAGAAAAGGAATGTCTGATTTGGAAAAGGAAAAAGACAGTGTGAAAAATTTCTTTTTTAAAGATGGTATTCAAATGGTTATAGATGGTTATTCTGAGGAGGAAATAATTGAGATTCTTGAAACACGAATTAACTATAGAGAGATCAGAGAAAGATCTCAGGCAGGACTTTTTCAAACCATGGGAACCATGGCGCCTGCCTGGGGAATGATTGGGACACTTATTGGATTGGTGGTTATGTTGGCAGGATTTGGAGGAGGAGGAGGGACTGACGCATTGGGTGCAGGAATGTCTGCTGCACTGATAACCACTTTTTATGGTGCGGTATTTGCTAATTTATTTTTTCTGCCCATGGCTGCAAAATTGAATTCTAGACTTTCTCATACAAGTACACTGCAAGCAATGCTTGTGGAAGCAGCACGTCTTATTCACCAAAGGAAACACCCTTTAATTATGAGAGAAAAACTGAATTCGTTTATACCTCCAAAAGAATGGAAGAAAGAAGGATAATATATTGGCTAAAAAATCTGAACCCCCCCCAAAAGAAGAAGGGTTGCCGGGTTGGTTTGCCACCTTTGCGGACATGATGACACTTCTCATGGCTTTTTTCGTTTTGCTGTTATCAATATCTACGATTGATCCTGTGAAGCTTCAACAGATGGCAGATTCTATGGGAAAGTCCGTTGGAAAGGATAAAAAAATCGATAATGCTGCAATGACCCTAGGGGCCATCAAGAATAAACTGGATGAAATGGTTGAAGAAATGAATCCAGATCCGAAAACAGGTGAGAAACCTGTTGAAGTAAAATCGACCACAAAAGGTGTAACACTTGAAGTATCCTCAGATATCAGTTTTGGGTCAGGTTCTGCCAATTTAAAAATGGGAATTGTACCAACACTTGACAAACTTGTTCCTCTTATTAATAAGTCATACAATATGGTAGCGATCGAAGGGCATACAGATAATGAACCATTACCAGAAAATGAAAACTACCCCAGCAACTGGGAGTTATCTGGGGCAAGAGCGGCGGCTGTTGTTAGAAAGTTTATAGATTTAGGTGTCGATCCGAAACGGCTGGAAGCAGTTGGGTATGCACAATATATCCCGAGAAACGTCCCTACTGATGTGCTGATTGATGATGAAGTAATTAAGCAGTATAATGCCACAAAGGAATTAAAGGATAGAAACCGACGGGTCGCGATTACCTTTAAAGCAACAAGTATTGATCAACAAGAAATGAGAAGAGCCGAACAAACCGCTTTGGCGGAAGAATAAAACGATTTTCACTTAGAAAAAGGAGTTTTTATGAAAAATAAATTATTGTTATGGTCACTTTTATTAAGCGCCGGTTTTATCTGGAATGTTTGCATCGCACAGGAGTCAACATTCCTTGCTCAAAAATTAATGTTTGAAAATGACCTGAAGAATCGAATTGAAAAAGCGCTGCAAAAGGTTATTGATGACCATCGGTACGTTTTGGATGTATCAGTCACACTGAAATTTTCACCTACCGTGAAAGAAGAAATTACCTACAAACCCTCCAAAAAACGCGAAACTCAGTTTGGAGCCTCTGAAATGAAGACAGATGACCAAACAACAGAGATGCCCGGAAAAAGAACACGGTTTACAGGAATACCAATTCCGGGATTTGATTTTCACATTGAGGAAGGTGAGGTGCCATCGGAAGTTTCTGAAACAGTAAAAGAAATCGCACCGGAGATTTTTGTGGGTGAACGGGAAGTTGTGTCAGAGACATATACGGATATCACAGCATCTATGCCGCAGATTGAAAAGATGGATATTTTTTGTTTACTTCCTGAGGATGCATCTACTGAGCTCATTGAAAATGTGCGTCAAATAATTGGGGTATCGGCACATATTGACAGGCGGAGAGGTGATGCAATCCGAATTCAAAAGGCATCTTTTAAAGAAAGGCGAGGTAAATCTGCTGAAGAAGTCATTTTAAAAAGTATTGCTGAAAAAATTGATCAGTTGGAAAAGAATCAAATAGTAGAAGAAATTGAAGTGCAGGAAGAAATTAATTGGCAGGAAGAAATCCAAAATTGGCAGGAAGAAGAAGCAAATAGAAGAGAAGAAGAACATATAGCATTTTTGGCAGCATTGAATCAATTTGAAAAAGAGCGTGATGAAGAAGAATTACAAAGAGTAAAAGATGAGATGACTGCAAGTTTTAAAGCAGAATTAGATAAAAAAGACCAGAAACTGGAGCAATATAAAAAAACAATTGAATCCGGCGGTTTATCGGAGGAGGAACTTAAAGAAACAAGCGGAACGGTGAATATTTTAGAAGAAGAAAGAGCAAAGTTAGATTCAATGTTGGATGCAAAAAGAAAAGTACTAGACAGTGTATTTAGTGATATGAACCAACAATCCCGGCAATCCAGTAGTAATTTACCCATATATTTAATGAGTGCAGTTTCATTATTGGCAGTCATTGCACTTGCAGGTGTTATTCTTTTTAATGGAAGAAAGCCTAAATACGTTATGCCCCCTCCTTGGGCAATGCCTCGTCCCCGGCCAAAAAAAAAGAAAAAAAAAGTAAAAATTGATGATAACAACAATGGAGAGACAAAGACCGCATCTCCCACAACACAGACGCAACCCGCACCAACACAAACTCCTCCACCAACTCAACCCCTACCTCCCGGCGAAGATCCAAGCGTACTGCAGTCTGAAATCAAATCAGTCCGTAAATCCATCATGTCTATGAGTACAGGCCAGCCCGATACAGCCACATCTATTGTGAAGGAATGGCTGCAGGAGGAAGCACCCCCACCTCCGGAAGAACCACAGCAAGCAGCAATCACCCCATCTGTTGAAGAAGAGGAAGAAGGCGGAAAGAAGAAGAAAAAAAAGAAAAAGAAAAAGTAGAGGATAAAATGATTACAGATTATACCCGTTTATCAGGATTGGACAAAACAGCTATCCTTTATAAAGAATTGGGAGAAAGTCTTGCCTTAACACTTATAAAAGGATTAAGTGAAACTGATGTAAGAAAGATCAGGGCTAGGATTCGAGAAATGGAACCGGAGCCCATATCATTCTTAGTGAAGAAGACAGTACTTGAACAGTTCTACCTTGCTTTTATAACCAAGAAGTTCTCAGAGGATGGTAGTGAAGATACCAAAAAACCGTTTGAATTTCTCCATAATTTAGAAGAGGAACGGCTTATTGCTCTGCTTGAAGTTGAGGAGCCAAGAATAATTGCAGTTGCCCTCGCGCAGGAAACCAGTGAGCGGAGAATGGCAGTATTAAACAGGTTGACTCCTGAAGCAAAAGGACGAGCACTTCTTGAAATAGGTAATTTAAGTTCTATTCCTCTGGAAGCTGTAGTCAGCATTGCTACAGACCTTGAAGAAAAATCCCATTTTCTTCCTAGAGCTGTTGAATTTTCCCGCGGCGGCGGAAAGGATATTGCTGATATCCTCGGTCAAATGAGCTCAGACGATGAAGAAAAATACCTTGAAGCAATTAACAGGGAATCACCAGACCTTGCTAAAGAGATAAAAAAATACCACCTCACCTTTGATGATGTTTTTTCTTTCCCGGATAATATAATAAGAGACCTGATGAATTCTGTTGATTTGGATATAGTAGCAATGGCATTGAAAGGTATTCCCCAGGAAACCGCAGATCGCGTGATAGGTAATCTTCCTCAAAAAAAACAGGCAATGTACGAGCCGGTAGAGGGGGCAACGCCAAAACGTAAAATTGATGATGCAAGAGGGAAAATAGTAAGCGCCGCAAGGGAGATGGAAAAAGAAGGAAGATTCAGCTTGGAAGATATACTTGGCGGTGGGGAAATGGTTGATTAATCAGTACGACTCAATTTTAACCTTAAAGCCCCCCCTTTGGAGGGCTTTTTAATAACTTAGTGCACTTAAGATAAATTTTGGGTGAGAATTTTAAACTAATAATCAAAACCTGATTTTATCAGGTATTTGTGGATAGGGTTCCGGAGATTTTCTTATTCTTATGGGATTTTGAGCAATTCCCCATCCGGTCAATAAAGCCAATCGAGTCACTTTTTGTAATTTTTCAAAGTCAATTTTATTGCGAGTATCTGTTGGTTTGTGATAATCCTTATGAATTCCTGCAAAATAGAAGACGATTGGAATATCGTGTTTGGCAAAATTGTAATGGTCACTACGATAGTAGAATCGGCTTGGATCATCAATTGAATTGTATCTGTAATCTAAAAACAGATCATCAATTTTTGATCCTGCATATTCATTAATTTCATGTAAGTCTTGGCTGATCATGTCAGACCCGATGACATATACAGTATCAGGATGATTTCTTCCAATCATATCAATGTTGATATTTGCAACAGTTTGCTTTAAGGGGAGAAGCGGGTGATCAGAATAAAATTTTGAGCCGAGCAATCCTTTCTCTTCACCCGAAACCGCTAAAAATAAAAATCCTCTGCGTGGTTGAATAGGGTTGGTGGAAATTGCTTCTGCAATTTCCATTATGGCAGATGTTCCAGATGCATTATCATCTGCGCCAAACCAGATTTTTCCATCTTCACTCTTACCCAAATGATCATAATGTGCTGACAATACAATAGTTTCATGCCCCACAAGTGGATTACTTCCCGGTAGGTACCCTGCAACATTTTGGGTCACCACTGTTTCCTTATTTATTTCAATGTTTAATGAAACGGTTACCTCGGGGATACCGAATGAAAAGGGTGATTGCGACTGGGTGATTTCTGTTTCTAATTCATCTAAATTTTTACTAGAAGATCTTAATATTTTATCTGCAGCGAATTTACTGATTGCAATCAATGGCACCGATTGATCTGCTGAAGAAAGGATGAGTGTTCCTCTCCTTAATTTATTTGAAAGATAGCTCGATGATTCCTGAAAAGTTTTCCCCGGAATATTGAGATTGGAAGTCAACAGAACTGCCACCGCCCCCTTTTCCTTGGCAATTTTAACCCTTTCCTTAATCCCCAATATTTTTGGTCTTGTGGATTTTTTCGCACTTTTCTCATCTGATTTTTTATGATATGTACCGGACATAATCATTGCAATTTTTCCATCAACATTTATCCCGGCAAAATCGTCGTACCCTTCCCCACTATCTGTTATTCCATATCCCGTAAAAACAACCGGCGCCTCAATTTCAATATTACCGTAGAGACCATGTAATGACAATTCAAAATCTTCTTTGTATTGAATATTTTCTTTTACCCGCCCGTTGTCAAAGTTGAGTATTAATTGGGGGTTATCGCCCACATTGATTCTAATAAGATCGTAATATTGAAAATAAGAACCCTTAGGTCCAAGTGGTGTAAGTCCAAACCGCCTGAATTGAGCCGCGATGTATTCGGAAGAAACATTTAATCCGGATTCACCTGTCCCCCTTCCCTCAAGCGCTTCTGATGCTAAAAAATAAAGGTGACCCCTTAAGTCATCCTGTAAAATGGAATTAAGTCCCGGTTGGATTTCGTTCATATCAAATACAGGAGAAAAGTAAGTTTCATCCTGACCGATTAAAAATATAATGGAGGAGATTGTGAAAAGTAATGCTTTCAAGGTTGTGCAAAATTACACTTCTGTAAATTAAGAAAAAAGGTAGATGTCAGGCACAATCCTGCACTAATTTAACGCATCAAGATTTAAGAAGATTATGCTTGGACTAAAAAATAAAGTTGTGATTGTAACCGGCTCGGGTCAGGGAATTGGCGAAGCAGCAGCAATGAGATTTGCCGCAGAAAGCTGTAAAATTGTGGTGGCAGATTTCAACACAGAATCAGGCAACGCAGTAGCGGATAAAATTAATACTACAGGAGGGAACGCTGAATTTATAAAGGTAGATATCAGCGATAGAGATTCTGTAAAAAAGATGGTGACAGAAGCGGTTGATAAGTTTAACCGAATTGATGTCCTTGTAAATAATGCCGGGATACTTGAAGATGCAACTTTAAAAAAAATGTCGGATGAACAATTTGACAGAGTTGTTAATGTAAATATGAGAGGTACCTTTATCTGCACTCAGGAAGTTTCACACATTATGCGTGAACAGCAATCAGGAGTAATACTCAATGCCTCCTCTGTGGTGGCTCTGTACGGGAATTATGGGCAGACAAATTATGTTGCATCAAAAGCAGGTGTTATTGGAATGACCAAAGTGTGGGCACGGGAATTAGGTAAAGAAGGAATTCGAGTAAATGCGGTAGCTCCGGGATTTATCAAAACGCCCATAATTAAAGACATACCTGAAAAAATAATAGACGCACTCATAGAAAAAGTACCCCTTAAAAGAATCGGTACACCCGAAGATGTGGCGAATGTTTACCTATTTCTGGCAAGCGACCTTGCCTCCTATGTGACTGGCACAGTGGTGGGAGTTGATGGCGGTGTAGTGGTTTAGGAGTTAGCAAGTGCTGCCTGCGCCGCAGCCAATCTAGCAATGGGTACTCGAAACGGCGAGCAACTCACATAGTTTAGTCCAGCCCGATGACAAAATTCAATTGAAGCCGGGTCTCCCCCATGTTCGCCACAAATCCCAATCTTCAAATCTTTTTTTACTGATCTTCCCTTCTCCACTCCGATTGTTACTAACTCACCAACTCCCGATTGGTCAAGGGATTGGAATGGATCATGCAGCAGGATTTTTTCTTCCAGATAAGTTGGAAGAAAGCTACCTATATCATCTCGGGAAAACCCATAGGTGGTTTGTGTCAGGTCGTTGGTACCGAAAGAGAAGAACTCAGCTTTTTGGGCAATTTCATCGGCAGTGATGCAGGCACGGGGAATTTCTATCATAGTCCCCACGAGGTAGGGGAAATTAATTTCTGTTTCCTTTTTGATTTGATTGGCTATTTTTCTGACAATGGCATCCTGATGTTCAAATTCCGCCGCAGTCCCAACCAGTGGTATCATTACTTCCGGCAATGCTTTTACTCCTTCTTTCGTCAATTGAGCTGTTGCCTCAAAGATTGCTATCGCCTGCATTTCCGTTATTTCAGGGTAAGTGATGCCCAGCCGGCAGCCACGATGGCCAAGCATAGGATTCATTTCCTGGAGGGATTCAATCCGTTTTTGAAGCTGATCTTCACTTAAATTCAGTTCCTTGGCGAGTTGGGAAATCTGTTTTTTTTCTTGTGGGAGGAATTCGTGGAGTGGAGGATCCAAAAGTCTGATAGTGACGGGATATCCGTCCATTGCTTTCAGGATTTCATAAAAGTCCTGTCGCTGAAATGGCAGCAAATCCATCACTGCTTCCCGTCGATTATCTTCATTTTCTGCAAGAATCATTTTACGCATGTGAATAATTCGTTCTGGATCAAAAAACATGTGTTCAGTTCGGCAGAGACCGATTCCTTCCGCCCCAAAGGTACGTGCCTGTACGGCATCTTCGGGTCTTTCAGCATTGGCACGGATTCCAAGTATTTTAACTTCATCAGTAAATTTCATCAACTTTTGAAACGACTCATTATTTTGAGGATCCGCAGATTTCAAAGGAAGCTGACCTTCGTAAACAATTCCTTTTGTTCCGTTGAGGGTGATCCAGTCTCCTTCATTAAGGACAGTATTATTTACAGAGAGAGTTTTATTGATTCGATCAATGTTAAGGACACCGCAACCCACAATACAGCACTTTCCCCATCCTCGAGCTACTAAAGCAGCGTGGGAAGTCATTCCCCCGCGGGCTGTGAGGATGGCTTTAGCAGCGTGCATTCCGTGAACATCCTCAGGCGAGGTTTCACTCCGCACCAGAACCACCTCTCTTCCTTCTTTAGTCCAGTGTTCTGCATCATCGGCTGTAAATACAATCTGCCCCGCAGCGCCTCCAGGTCCTGCCGGTAATCCGTTAGCCAATACCTCAGTCTGAACTTCTGTTTTGGAATCTACCGTTGGGTGAAGAAGTTCATCAAGTTGGGATGGCATGACGCGAAGGAGTGTTTCTTCCTTAGTAATGAGTCCTTCTTCATACATGTCCACTGCTATCTTGACTGCGGCAGGCCCGTTACGTTTTCCTGCTCTAGTTTGAAGCATCCAGAGTCGGCCATCTTCAATAGTAAATTCGAGGTCTTGCATATTCCGGTAATGGGTTTCAAGGTGTTGCTGATATTTATCCAACTGACTGTACAACTCCGGCATGGCTTCTTCCAATGAAAGTTTTCTCTTTTCATTTTGAGTTTTGCCTGCTATGTTGATTGGATTGGGCGTTCTTGTACCGGCGACCACATCTTCACCTTGTGCGTTTAAGAGCCATTCACCGTAAAAAATATTTTCACCGGTTGCAGGATTCCGGGTGAAAGCGACACCAGTAGCTGAGGTATCACCGGTGTTACCGAAGACCATTGCCTGTACATTTACTGCGGTTCCCATTTCATCTGGAAGTCCCTCAATTTTTCGGTAAGAAACTGCCCGTTTGCCATTCCATGATTTGAATACTGCACCGATAGCTCCCCACAACTGCTCCTGCGGGTCATCAGGAAAATCCTTTCCGAATTGTTTTTTAATAACTTCCTTAAAATGTTCAGACAGTTCTTCCCAGTCTTCAGCCCCCAATTCTGTGTCTTCCTTTAATTCTTTCCCCCTTTTCTTTTCTTCAATCAATTCTTCTAATGTTTCTCTGATGCCAATTCTGTTTTCCGGTTCAATTTCCGCTGCTTTTTCCATGACCACATCCGAATACATCATAATCAGACGTCTATAGGAATCAAAAACAAAACGCGGGTTTTCAGTTAGTTTAATAATACTTGGGATGGTTTTTGATGTCAGTCCGAGGTTCAAAACAGTTTCCATCATTCCCGGCATTGATACGGCAGCGCCTGAGCGGACTGAAACAAGAAAGGGATTTTCGGAATCTCCAAATTTACGTCTCATTATTGATTCAACTTTTTTCAGAGCTTCGGAAACCTGTTTTTCCAGTGTGTCCGGGTAGGTATGTTTATTTTCATAGAAATGGCTACAAACATCAGCTGTAATGGTAAAGCCGGGAGGAACAGGAATTCCAAGGTTGGTCATTTCTGCGAGGTTGGCGCCTTTGCCACCCAGAAGTTTTTTCATATCTGCGGAACCCCCTGCTTTGCCCTCACCAAAGGTGTAAACGAATTTTTTCACGTGTGTAGATATCTCCTGTTTTTAAAATAACTTGGATTCAAGTAAGAAAAAGTAGTTTAGAATTAAGTTCAGGGAATGTGAATTTAGATAATGAGTCAGGCGAATCAAACCGTATTTCCATTGATTTTGTATGATTTTCTCATTACCATATTGACCTTAAATTAACCTGAATAAGAACATGGAAGAAATTCTTTGGACACCCGATAATGCAACTGTACAAAATTCACAAATGAATAAGTTTCGTTTATTTGTGAATGAAAAATTAAAAATTCATTTGGACAATTACAATGATCTGTATAATTGGTCAGTAAAAGAAATCCCGGAATTTTGGGCATCAGTGTGGGAATACTTTGAAATTATACATTCCCAACCTTATGCACAGATTGTTGATGATTCAAAAAAACTTCCTGGAGCTAAGTGGTTTGTTGGAACTCAGTTGAATTTTGCGGGAAATTTGCTACGGTACAGAGACAATAAAACAGCTTTCATTTTCAAAGGTGAAAATCAGCTTGTACGGAAGATAACCTATGAGGAATTATACCAAAAAGTTTCATCAACGGCTTATGCATTAATTGAAGCAGGTGTGAAGCAGGGAGATCGAGTTGCAGGATTTATACCCAATATGCCTGAAACTGTCATAGCAATGTTGGCGACGGCATCAATTGGAGCGGTGTGGAGTTCGGCGTCGCCGGACTTTGGAATCAAGGGGGTGCTTGACCGGTTTACTCAAATTAAACCGAAAATTATTTTTACGGCAGATGGGTATTTTTATAATGGAAAAAAGTTTGATTTGATCGAAAAGCTGAAAGGGATTCTAAATGATTTACATACCGTTGAACAAACTGTAGTTATTCCCTATACTGTTAAGGACCCGGATTTATCAGAAATTCCCAATGCAGTTTTGTACGATAATTTTTGCTCCAACGTTGAATCCGGTGAAATCACGTTTCTGCAGCTTCCCTTCGATCATCCTTTATACATTATGTATTCATCCGGGACTACTGGACTTCCCAAATCCATTGTCCACGGTGCGGGTGGAACATTGATTCAGCATTTGAAAGAACTGCGATTTCACACAGATCTGACGAGAGACGACACAATTTTTTATTTTACAACCTGCGGCTGGATGATGTGGAACTGGCTGGTATCATCTTTGTCGGTCGGGGCAACGGTCGTGCTTTATGATGGGTCACCATTTTATCCGGACAAAAATGCAATGTGGAGAATGACTGAAGATTTGGGAATTACCGTTTTTGGAACAAGCGCCAAATTTATAGCTGCATGTAAGGATAGCAACCTGACACCGGGGAAAGATTTTGATCTATCAAAGTTACGGGCAATTCTTTCCACGGGATCGCCTCTGGTCGAAGAAAATTTTGATTATGTTTATTCTGATATCAAAAATAATGTCCAACTTTTCTCTATTTCCGGCGGGACAGATATTATATCCTGCTTTGCATTAGGAAATCCGACACTGCCCGTGTACAGGGGAGAATTGCAATGCAAGGGGTTAGGGATGGATGTGCACGCTTTTGATTCTAATGGGAATGATCTTATTGATGAGAAGGGTGAATTGGTTTGCACTTCCGCTTTTCCCTCTATGCCGGTTTATTTTTGGAATGATCCCGAAGAGAAAAAGTATCATAATGCTTATTTTAATGTCTATCCTGATGTATGGTGCCATGGTGATTATATAGAGATAAATGATCACGGGGGTGTTAAAATATTTGGCAGAAGTGATGCTACTGTTAATCCTAGCGGTGTCCGAATTGGTACAGCAGAAATTTACCGTGCAGTGGAATTATTTAATGAAATCGAAGACAGTCTGGCAGTGGGACAAATATGGAATAATGATGAAAGAGTTATTTTGTTTGTAAAGTTGGGTGATAAGTTTGGTTTAACCACTGAACTTACAACCAGAATCAAAACTTCAATTCGTTTTAATTGTTCACCGAAGCACGTGCCGGCAATAATTCTTCCTGTGGATGACATACCATATACCACAAACATGAAAAAAGTTGAAATTGCGGTAAAAAAAATTATCCATGGAGAAGATGTTACAAACAGAGATGCACTTATCAATCCGGAGTCTCTTGAATTATATAAAAACATACCAGAATTAAAGATGTGATTACCGGAGCTGCATGTTTCAGATAAATTTTAATTTCTAATATTTATCTCCTATCAGCTTCCACCCAGTTGGCAACAGCGATGTAGCGAATATTGCTTTGATAATATCGCCGGGTATGAATGGGAACAACCCCATTTTCAGAACATTTTCAGACCCAACAAAAAATGCCAGCCAAGGTACACCGACCAAAAAGATCACACCACTACCCATGAGCATAGCAAACACAGTCGAGAAAAACTTTCTATCCCAACCATGTTCTGCCAGAAATCCTGTTAAATAAGCTCCACCGGCAAAGCCAATGAGGTATCCTCCTGTAGGTCCAAGCAGATGCTGAATCCCAAAACCAAACCCCGCGAATACAGGTAAGCCGGCAGCACCTTCTGCGAGATAAACCAATATGGTTAGTGTTCCTCTGTATGAACCCAATAAAGCACCGGTAAGCAGTACACCTAATGTTTGTCCTGTAACAGGCACCGGTGTGAAGGAAAGAGAAATTTTTATTTGGGCAAGCAATGCAATAAAGAGTGTTCCTGACAAAACCAATCCAAAGTCGTAAACCAAAGCCCACCCGCGATAAGAGGGTCTAAGTATTTCAGCGTAAGTTCTCATTATTTTATTTCACACAAAGGGTACATAATTTAAAAGAAAAAACCCAAGTTTTAATGTTTAAAGCACCTTTGCCCGGTAAATGTCATGGTGGTTCCGTGCTCATCACAGGCGGCGATAACTTCTTCATCACGGATTGATCCGCCCGGCTGGATAACTGCTGAAATGCCTGTTCCGGCAAGTTTATCGATACAGTCCCGAAACGGGAAAAATGCATCTGAACATAAAACAGTACCCTTCAAATTGTCTCCTGATTTGTTAATGGCAATATCTACCGCATCCACGCGGCTTACCTGTCCGGCACCAACCCCGACAGTTGTTTTGTTCTTAATAATCAAAATTCCGTTTGATTTCACATACTTCAACACTTTCCAGCCAAAAAGCATATCCGTAATTTGATCATCAGTTGGGCGGACTTTTGTAACTACCTTTAACTGCCCATGAGTGACTGCACTTAAATCAGAGTCTTGAACGAGAATTCCCCCATCCACGTATCGATATTCCAATTTTGGTTCGCGCTTTTCAACTTTGCCAATTTCAAGTACACGAAGATTTTTCTTTTTTGAGAAAATTGAAAGCGCATCTTTATTAAATGATGGCGCAAGAACGATTTCAGCAAACACTTTTGAAATAGCTTCGGCAATTTCAGCAGTACATTTTCTGTTTAATGCAATAATACCGCCGAACGCAGATAGACTGTCTGCATTAAAAGCTCGCATATACACATCAAGAAGATCATTTCCTACCGCCACTCCGCAGGGATTGGCATGTTTCACAACCACGCAAGCAGTTTCATCAAATTCCTTAAGGCAAGCCAGCGCGCCATCAGCATCCATGATATTGTTATAGGACAATTTTTTACCCTGATGGATTTTTGCGTTTAAAATATTATTACTTTGATCGTTTGGAATCTGATATGCAGAAGCAGATTGATGGGGATTTTCACCATACCGTAAATCGGAATGTTTTTCAAAAGTGATGCTGAAATCTTCAGACAGTTTTTCATTTTTGAGATAATTATGAATAATGGTATCATATTTTGCTGTATGACCAAATGCTTTAGCCGATAATTTTTTTCGTATTTCAAACGAGACAGTATTTGATTCTTTTAACTCATCCATGACAGTGCCATAATCTGCAGGATCAATAACCACTCCAACCCATCCCACGTTTTTAGCAGCGCTCCGAATCATGGTTGGTCCGCCGATGTCTACATTTTCCAAAGCCATTGCAAGATCGCAATCCTCCCGAGAAATAGTATCCGAAAATGGATAGAGATTACAAACAACTAGATCAATCCATTTAATATTGTTTGCTTCAGCGTCATCTGAGTGCTTGTCCCTCAGACCAAGAATTCCACCTTCTACCAATGGGTTAATAGTCTTCACACGACCGTCCATAATTTCAGGGAATTGGGTGTAGTCACTTACGTCTAGTACAGGAATGTTTGAATCACGGAGTGCCCTTGCTGTACCCCCGGTTGAAAGGATTTCTACATTCATTTCTGTAAGAGCTTTAGCAAATTCCACCACGCCGGTTTTATCGAATACGGAAATAAGCGCCCGGGTAATTTTGATTGGATTTTGATTAACCATAAAGTGTTTAAGTTTTAATGTGTTCATGTGTTAAAGAAGGATGTGCTACGAACACTTTAGCACCCAAACACTTTCGCACGATGAATCAATTTGATTGATTCAACAAAAGCTTCACCTTCTAATTTTTGGACCTTTGCCTTCAATGTTTCCACTGTATCATCTTTTTCAACATCACACTTTTTTTGAACTAAAATGGGTCCTCTATCTACTTCTTCTGTTACAAAGTGGATGGTGCATCCGGTTTCAGTATCTCCGTTTTTCAGCACCTCCTCGTGGACGTTCATGTCCATCCCGCCGGCGTATTTGGGAAGTAATGATGGATGAACATTCAGGATGCTATCTTTCCATTCCAGACAGAATTCATTAGACAAAATTCTCATAAAACCGATGAGTAAAACAAGGTTAACTTTATGATATTTTAGAACAGTTGTCATTTCTTTATCAAACTCTTCCCGGCTCTTTTTTTTATGGGATATAAAAACTGAGGGTATACGATGGTTATCCGCTCGCTCAAGGATGTACGCGTTTTTCCGGTTGGAAATGACTACAGCCACTTCCGCTTCAAGTTCACCGGAAGATATGACATCCAGAATGGCTTGCAAGTCGGTGCCTTTGGTGGAGCCTAAAATTCCCAATCGTAGTTTTTTAATGTTCATATTTTAAAAGTGTTTATGTGCTCGGGTTTTCAAGTGTTAAAGTTAAAAAATCATAAATGACCGTGAACACTTTAACACCTTAACACTTTAATTCTTTAATATGGTCAATTCGTTCTTGAATTAAACCATCCGTTCCAATATCTTTTCGATGAAAAAGCGGTCCTTTAATCGCAGACACTTCTCTTTCAGCAATTCGCTCCGCTTCAGAAATAGAATCCGCCATCCCAATAACAGCAACAGTTCGGCTGCCGGCTTCAACAAGTTGACCGTTTTTGATATCAACGGACGCATAAAATAATCCATCATGATTTTTGATATTTGAAACATCAATGAGTTCGCCTTTGACCGGTTCGTCCGGATACCCTTCCGGAACCGCGTATTTGCAGACTGTTGCCAGATGCCCAAATGATATATACTTCTCATGCAAATTTCCATCCACGATGCCCATACAAACTTCCACAAAATCTGACTCCAGAAGGGGAAGCACATTCATGGCTTCCGGATCACCAAACCGGGCATTGTATTCAATCAGCTTCACACCGTCAGCCGTGGCGATGAACCCTCCGTAGAGGATACCCTTGTATCCTTCGCCGAACTCCTCCTTAAGTGCGCCCGCCGTCGCTTCATTTATTTGCCGGGCGTGGGTAATGTCATTATCTGTAAGGAACGGAAGGTTGTGATCGGCGTCTGAGTAGCTGCCCATCCCGCCGGTGTTGGGTCCCGTATCTCCCTCATAGGCACGTTTATGATCCTGTACAGCCGGCATGTGTTTGAGATGATCGCCATCGCAGAAACTCATGAGGGAAAACTCCTGTCCTATAAGTTTTTCTTCAATGATGAAATTACCACCGTTATTTACCAAATCTTGACAGTAAGCTAAAGCATCCTCATGAGAATTTAAATGATCGCCGGCTACTTTTACACCTTTTCCGCCAGCCAGTCCATCATATTTTACCACATAGTTATCGCCTAATTCGTTTAGAAAATCAGCAACCCCTTCGAAGGAGGAAAACGTTTTGTATTTTGGACTACCGGGAATATTGTATTCAGTAAGTAAATCCCGGGTGAAGGATTTAGACGTTTCAATTTGAGCGAGTTCTTTTTTTGGTCCCACGACTCCGACACCGGAATTCCATAGAGCATCAGCAACTCCATTAGCCAGAGGATTTTCCGGCCCGATAATAGCAAGATCAGCACCAACTTCTGTGGCATAGCTAGTGACAATGTTGGGATTATTGATATTATCTACAACGATCTGTTTAGTGAGCTCAGCTATGCCAGGATTCATGTTGGAGGCCAGGCAATAGATTTCTTTTTCCTGAGGTGAACGGACCAGAGCGCGGACAATGGCATGTTCCCTTGCGCCTGAACCTAAAACAAGGATGTTCAAGTTTCGGTACGTTCCAAATTTCGCTGATCTTCCATTTTCAGCATTTTTTGTTCGTCCACATCACCCGTTACATACCATCGGTCTAAACAAGCCATGCAGGGTCTGTCTATATTATGTTCCCCCTTTCGCGTCACAGCTTCAACCAGATCATCAATTTCCTGATACAATAAAATATCTACACCGATATACTTCTGAATTTCATCCACTGATTTATTATGGGCAATTAGTTCCTGGCGGGTAGGCATATCAACGCCATAAAAACAGGGAGATATTACAGGGGGACACGATGAAACAAAATAAATTTTATTGGCGCCAAACTCACGAACCATTCTTACAATTTCCCGACTTGTATTTCCTCTTACAATACTGTCATCTACAATGAGAACATCTTTCCCGCTAATTTCAATTTCCTGCGGTACAAGCTTCTGTTTAACGGATCGCTTTCTTTCATTTTGGCCCGGCATGATAAATGTCCTGCCAATAAATGGGTTTTTATATAACCCCTCAGAGTAACGGACACCAATTGTATGCGCAAATGAAAGTGCAGCGGTGTTGGCGGTTAATGGTGCGGGAATAACAATATCAGGATAAATATCCGGATATTTATTCTTCCATTTTTCAGCAAGATTTTGCCCCATTCTTAACCGCGACCGGTAAACGCTAACATCATTCATCATCGTATCCGGTCTAGAAAAATAGACGTATTCAAAAATACAGGGAGTAAAGATATCCTTTTTAACAATTTTATTTTTCATCGACCCATGCTCATCAATATAGATAACTTCTCCCGGCTGAACATTCCCGGCCAATTCAAAGCCCAAAGAATAAAACATGGTCGTTTCTGATGAGAAAATGTAATCTTTAGTCCCATCAGGATTAGTTCTCACTCCTTTGGAAAACGGGCGTATTCCGTGAGGGTCGCGGAATACAACAAGACCTTTATTTATAATCATTCCTATAACCGAATAAGCCCCGCTGACTCTATCAAATACAGATTCTACTGCAGTACATATATGGTCGAATAAATCATTCTTATTATTATTTTCCACAGAATGACTTAATGCGTTTGCGAAAATGTGTAGTATCACTTCAATGTCTGCAGTTGTATTCATGAACCGGCGATCTTTTTCAGCGAGATCTTTTACCAGTTTTGTGTAGTTGACTAGATTACCATTATGCGCCATAGAAATTCCATATGGGACGCCAGTCCAGACCGGCTGTGCATCTTCCTTGCTGAATCCGCCTACTGTAGGATATCGTGTGTGTCCGATTCCAATATTCCCCAATAATCGTGACATGTTGTTTTCATCAAAAATGTCACGTATCAGTCCGACTCCTTTTTTTACATGAAACCGTTTATTATAGGTCATAATTCCCGCCGCATCCTGCCCGCGATGCTGCAAGTGAATCAAACTTTCGTATATTTCACCGGCTACCGGTTTATGAGAGTATATTCCAACTACACCGCACATTAGATTTTACGCAAGTGTTCATGTGCGTAAGTGATAAGGTGTTCACGAACACTCGAACACTTTAACACTTTAACACTATGTTTTTTTCTTCTCATAATAATTCCACCAATTTTCCCGAAAGCCCAGTATAGTTTGCCGGTGCCAAGTTCAACAATGCTTTTTTATCTTCTTCAGAAATCTTGAGTGATGAAATTAATTTTGATATAACTTCAGGTTTAATCGATTGACCACGTGTTAAAGATTTAAGCAGTTCAAAGGAATCGGTTTCACCATTCTTTCTGAGAATGGTTTGTATGGCTTCTGCAAGTATTTCCCAATGATCGTTTAGTTCCTTGCGCAAGTTGTATTGATTTAGCGTAATTCTTTTTAATCCTTTTAAAACATTTGTTATGGCTAAATAGGAATGACCAAGTGCCGTCCCCTGGTTTCTCAATACAGTACTGTCAGACAAGTCTCTCTGCACCCTGGATATGGGAAGTTTTACGGCAAGATGGTTGAGAAGTGTGCTAGCTAGTCCCAGGTTTCCTTCGGCATTTTCAAATTGAATTGGATTAATTTTATGGGGCATGGTGGATGAGCCAACTTCTCCAGCCACTTTTTTCTGTTCCAGAATACCACGACTAATATACGCCCACATATCTCGACAGAAATCCGTAAGAATGGAATTAACCCGCACCACTTGATGGAAACTTTCTACCAGGGAATCGTGGGGCTCAATTTGCGTTGTAATTAAGTTGGGGTCGAGTCCAAGTTTGTTGATAAATCGTTCAGCGAATTTCAACCAACTCACTTTTGGGTATGCAACCATGTGAGAGGACCATGTTCCCGTTGCGCCCCCGAACTTCCCTAATAATTTATGAGATTTGATTTGATCAATTTGACGGTTGAGGCGATTGGAAAATACAGCCAATTCTTTTCCGAATGTAGTGGGCGTTGCGGGCTGGCCATGTGTCAGGGCCAACATGGAAGCACCTTTATATTTCCGCGCCAGTTTTTTCAGCTCTTTATTCACCGATTGTAGCGATGGCAGATAAACCTGTTTCAATCCGTCTTGCCACATGAGTGAATAAGATAAATTATTCACATCTTCAGAGGTCAGGGCAAAATGTATCCACGGATGAAGCGCTTTTTTTACCTTACCTTGGATGTAATACTCAGCGGCTTTCACATCATGGTTGGTGGTGACTTCAATTTTTTTGACCTTTTCAGCACCAGCTGAATTGAAGTTTTGGTAGATCTTCCGCAGGCGGGTTTGTTCATCTTTGGAAAAGGGCGGAAGCTCTTTGATTACTTTTTCATTCCCTAAAGCTATGAGATATTCAACTTCAACCTTTATACGATATTTCATTAACGCTGATTCGCTGAAGTATGGCGACAGGTCGTTTATACTTTTGGCATAGCGACCGTCTAATGGGGAAATGTTTTTTAAAGTGTTTGAAGTGTTCATATGTTTAAGTGTTCAGGTGTTTTTGTATTTGAGTCTTCTCGACTTATATATTCATCAGGAATATCCCAACAATTTTGATTGAATCCATATTCTGCAATAGGCTCACTAACCTTATTGTTTGAAATGGAATTATTCACATGTTTTAATAAACCCATTGTAATAGCACGTACTTCTTCAGTGTCGTTTTGAACCGCCGTTACTTTGTCGTTCTCTAAATAATTTTGATCAAGGATAATATACAATAAACTTTTTACTTCCATTGCTGAACTTTGTGAAATATCTAAAAAGCGTATAAATTCTTTGCGATGGAACCGAGAAAATCCTTCTGCAATATTCGTCATAGCTGAAACAGCAGCCCGTCGTAGTTGATTTTTTAAACCGAAGTCTTTTGATAGTGGTCCTGATTTTGTAATGAAATAAATATTGTTCACCAATACACGAGCTTTTTGCCAACAAATTAGATCTTCAAATTGTGTGATTTTACTCATATCTTAAATCCATTACCACTTGAACACCAGAACACGTTTAAACTTTAAGAATTCGTTTTACTGCCAACGCACAATTCCCAGGATCGATCACAGTAAGAACAGGAGTATTGCTTGGCATTTGGAGTGTTGAATGAATATTAACCATCATGTCTGTTTTATCAGCAAAAGGAGGACAGGCAAGTGTTGGAAATTTTGAATTTGCTGCAACAAATCCGGAAAGAGCGTTGGACCGCCCGGCGATGGTGATGTACACAATATATTTTTCATCTTTATTAGTGTTCAAGATTTCCAATACTTTCAGTGGTTGTTTGTGTGCGGATGCTGCATGCTGTTCCCAAGCGATGCCGTATTCATTCAACTTATCAGTGATTTTTTTTGCGTGGGATTCATCAGAAGTTGAACCCATTATTATGATTACTCTCATATGTATTCCTTTAAATTATCTAATAATCTATCGTGAATTGATTTTTTTAGTTCAGGGAACGAAAAGTCATTTCCTGTAATTGTTTCAAACAAATAAATGTATCTGTTTGACAGTTCGACGACCAACTCTTCCGGGGCTTCCGGAAGTGTTTGGTCATTGTATGGGTCGCAATTATCAACAAACCAAAGGCGCAGAAATTCCTTGTCCACATTCTCAGGCTCCTTCCCCAGAGCCATTCTTCCTTCATAAGAATTTCCAATCCAAAATCTGCTACTGTCTGGAGTGTGGATTTCATCGATTAGGACAATATTTCCATCGCTATCCCGTCCCATTTCATATTTTGTATCAACAAGGATTAAACCGTGCTCTGCTGCTTTCTTCTGCCCAAATGAAAATAACTCTAATGCTTTCCTACTGCAATAATCCCAATCTTCCTGACTCATCCAGCCTTCACTCACAATGTCATCGGGGGTGATGGGACGATCGTGATGCTCTTCTTTCGTGGTGGGTGTTAGCATATTGGCATCAAGCTTTTGATTCTTTATCAATCCTTCCGGCAAATTATTCCCGCAATATTCACGATCACCATTGTTATAGACAGTCCAAAGTGATGTGCTGGTACTTCCTGTTATATAACCCCGTACAACAAATTCAATGGGGAATACATCGCACTTTTTAGCTATGGTTACATTGGGGTCAGGCACTGTAATGACATGATTAGGAATGATGTGGTCTGTCCGGTCAAACCACCAGGCACTGGTCAAATTCAATACCTGTCCTTTAAAAGGAATTGAAGCTAAAATCCTATCGAAGGCACTTTGCCTATCCGTTGTAATAAAAATAAATTTATCATCTAATTCATAGGAGTCACGTACTTTACCATGTCGTTTTTCTCCGAAATTAAAATTTGTTTCACTTAATGTATTTTGAGCGGATTTTTGAATTTTGGTTTTATAATTACTATTTTTCATAGTGCAAACAATCATGTGAATATGGATTGTATAAAATATGTGTATTTAAAACTTCTTCAATAACAGAAACTACGTCGCCTTTTTCTACAGTAATATCCCATAATATACCACTCTCGATAGATTTTATATTTTTTGCATGAAACCAGTGCTTGAGAATATCTTTTTTCCGTTTACCTGATGCATTGTCTTTATCACGTACAAGAAAAGCCAAAGTATTACTATTATGTTTGTAGTTTACAACCATTTCCTTGTTTGAATTAAATAACTCCCCTGACCTTTCAATTTTTTCCAGAGAACTATTTGAGTAACTAGAGTTAGATATAATTTCCCAATGAGTATAGCGTTTCACTCTAACTGAGAGATCCATCTGACGCAGGGCATTCTCTACCGAAACTGCTTCATTGTCGGTGATAATGAGCTCTATTAATAGTTCGTTTGAATTTTCATCAGAATTGAATTTTTCAATTTGAACCGTGTCTTGATAATCCAGCTTAGGTATTGAAATCTTTTTTAATTTCGAGATATACTCTCTCATTGATGAAAAAACTGGATCGCCTGAAGTTGATCTTTCAGGATGGGGCATCATGGCCATAACATTTCCACCCGAATTACTGACTGCTGCTAAGTTTTCAATTGAGCCGTTCGGATTCACAGGAAAATCCAGATTTAATTCTCCTTTAGTTGTACAATATCGAAATGTATCGAGGTGATTATCTTTTAAAATTTTCATAATGGATGGAGAAGTTACAAACCTGCCTTCCGCATGAGCAACTGGGATTCGCATTATTTCGTTCTGTTTCAACTGTGACGTAAATGCAGACTTATCTGATTCGGTTGATGGTATGATATTGACCCACCCATTATAGAATCCGGTGCCGATTAATGCTCCTTTTTTCTTTTTTTCATTTGCTGCAAGAGCCATTCCTAGATTATTGTTTTTAAAACCCGGGACGAGTCCTGTTTCAATAAGAATTTGGGCCCCATTACAGATACCCAGAACCGGTTTCCCTTTTTCTGATTCCTGTCGAAGGACTTTTATCACGGGATCAAGGGATGCGATGATTCCTGCGCGGGACCTGTCTTCGTAAGAAAATCCTCCAACTATAAAATAGCCATCACAGTTAATAAGATTTTCCGATGGCATATTCCAGAGAAATTCAAACGACCCCATTCCAGCTCGTTTTACAGCCAGCACTGATTCACGCTCACAGTTAGAACCGGGGAACTGTATAATTGCTATTTTCATTCTCTAAAGAGCACCTCTTGATTGCCTCCAATAACCTTACCAATTAAAAAACATTTCAGATCCGGATAATTGGATATATACCCCTTTATAAGATCAAAAGCATTTTCAGTCGTAATAATGCATAATCCCACCCCCATATTAAATGTTCTGTACATTGCGGTTTCGTCAACAGAACCTGACTTTTGAAGAAGCTGGAAAATATCCGGAATAGTCCAAGCCCCCTTTTCGATTTCCACAGCGCAATTGGCGGGAAGGATTCTTGGAATATTATCTATTAATCCACCGCCGGTAATATGCGCCATTCCATGTATTTCAATTTGAGCGTTAATCAATTCAAGAACAGGCAGTGTATAATTAATATGCGGCTCAAGAAGAACATCTCCCACTGTTCGATTTATTCCCGGTAAAATTGAATTGATCTGATATTTGCATTCTACAAATAATATTTTTCTAACCAATGAATATCCGTTTGTGTGAAGACCGCTGGAAGAGATACCCACCACAATATCCCCGGATACAATATTTTTACCGGAAATAATTTTTTCTTTTTCAACAAGCCCCGTTACAATACCCACAAGATCATGCTCACCAGGAAGATAGGTATCCGGCATTTCTGCTGTTTCCCCGCCAACAAGTGAAACGTTTATCTCTCTGCATGCTTCGGAGATTCCCCTTACAATATTCTCAATAATTACAGGATTCAGTTTATCGTTTGCGATATAATCAAGAAATGTAAAAGGTTTCGCTCCTTGGACGATAATATCATTACAGCAGGCGCTTAATAGGTCCTGTCCAATGGTATCGTATTTTCCCGCCATTCTCGCGACTATCATTTTAGTGCCAACGCCGTCAATACTTTGAACCAATATTGGATTTGTATATTTATTTATAATTGGCTTCAAATCATAAAGTGAACCAAAACCGCCAAAGTCTGCCAGCACGTTAGATGTGAAGGTTGATTTGACACTTTTTTTGATGCGTTCCACCGCTTCATCCCCGGCATCAATATCCACACCGGCTGATTTGTAATCTACACTCATTCTAATTTTTCCATTAACCCGTTTTCCCAGCGATTCAATGCTTCCGCGATCTCCGTGTCGATCACCTTATTTAGGCGCAGTATTGGTTGTTGAATTGTTTTCCCTATTTTTTCAACTATTAAGTTGTATTCTGCAAATAAAGAAGAAATTCTTTTTAAGTCTTGTTGTTTTATCTCAATAATAAATCCGCCTGTTTCTGAGAAAAGCAATATATCAGTTCTAAAATCCCCGGGAATTGTAACATTACATCCAATTTTTTTTTTAAATGACATCTCAGTCAGAGTAACTGCAACACCCCCATCCGATATATCGTGGCACGAAAGTATCAACCCTTCATTTGTTGTGTCAATTAAAGCATGAATTTGATTTTCAACTTCCTTTAGATCAGGTTTGGGAATGTTTTTTCCCAATTCATTGAAAAGAGAATAATATAAACTGCCGCCGCATTCGTTTTTTCGCTCACCAACTATCAATAAAACTGAATCAATCTGTTTAAATTCTGGTGTAATTGATTTTGAAACATCAGCAATTTTCCCAAGGCAGCTTATCATTGGACTGGGCGGAATTGGTTTATCTTTTGATTCGTTATAAAAGGAAACATTACCTGCTATAATAGGGATCGGTGAATCAGGATATTCTTTAAGATGATATCCTTTACATGTTTCTGCTACTCCTCTTACACCCTCAACAAATGCCCACATATGGTGTTCCTTTTCCGGATTACCGAAACACAAACAGTCCGTAATTGCCTGAGGACTCATTCCTGAAGCGGCAATATTCCTCATTGCCTCTATAACACTGTTGACACCGCACCAGTATGGATCGATTTTTCCATATCTTGGATTGTGGTCAAGAGAAAGAGAAATCCCAATATTCCGGATTTCTTCTGGGTATTGGTCATAATTAAATGGCTGAAGAATACCTGCATCACCATCGCCAGCTTCTGTAATTGTTCTTCCTTGAACCTGTTTATCGTAAGTTGAATAAACAGGAAACCTTGAAGCGCAATTTTCATGAGATAACATCTTTAACAATATTTCATTATAATCACTCGGTTCAGGCAGGTCTGGCACAGAAAACTTAATTTCAGGAGGACTGTAAGTCCGATTGTATTTCAATCCGTGGGTAATGTCCTCCGCTAATGCATCAACAATTTTTTCTCCGTTTTTATGAACCATATATTTTGGTTCTTCCAGTATTTTCCCAACAACACTTGCACGAGCGCCTTTAGATACTTTTGGTAGATCAAAAATTGAATTGTAATGATTAACTATAAAATCCGTTAGATCGGGATGTACCACCCACATGAACCTTTCCTGAGTTTCTGAACAAAGAATAACAGAAGGATGAAGATTGTCCATTCCTGTATGAATTTTATCCAAATAAACTTCAGCACCAAAACCGGCAGCGTCTGCTAACTCCACACTTGCACACGCGACACCACCTGCTCCCAGATCCTTGAATCCAACTTTATCCAAATCATTCCGTTCTTTCAAAAGGTCAAATAGTTTATATGTTGCTTTTAGTAAGTGTCTTTCTAAAAAAGCATTGGGCTCCTGTACCGCACCTTTATTCTTTTCTTTTTTTCCTTCCTCTAATCCAACGGAAGCAAAACTGGCTCCGCCGAAACCGCTGTTATCTGTCGGTTTTCCCACAAGAATGAGATCATATCCCACGGCATTTTCCGGTGCATAGGAGTGAATGATTTCATCCTCTTTTACAATGCCCAAAGTAACAATTGTAACAAGGCAGTTGTCATTGTATCCTTCATCATAATAAAGATCGCCCGCTATATTGGGCACACCAATCGGATTTCCATATCCTCCGATACCTTCAACGACCCCCTCATGAATCCATTTCGTTTTTGGAAGTGATATATCCCCAAATCTTAAGCTGTCTGCCACAGCTATCACCCTTGCTCCCATACACGCCACATCTCTGACATTCCCGCCGATTCCTGTAGCAGCACCCTCATAGGGGACGATCTGAGATGGATGATTGTGGGATTCGTGACTCATGACAACACACCAACGGTGGCCTTTATTATCTGTTGCGATGGCGATAATCCCCGCGTCTTCTTTGGCGCCGATAATAACGGTGGGTCCATCGGTAACAAATTGAGATAAATGTGCCTGGCTACTTCTGTATGAAGAATGTTCAGAGCCTTGAATAGACCAGAGGATGCACTCAGAAAGGGAAGGTGGTCTTTTAAGAATTTCATTCTGAATTTTAAGAATTTCTTTGGGTGACAAATTGATTCCATGTTTTTCAAGTGTTGATTCAATCTCACCGTTGGCTAGAGTGTTAAAATCGATGGATTCTTTTGTAAAAGACATTTTATCTCAGAATAACCTGGTTCCGCTCAGGTCCTAATGAAATGATGGTGATGGGGCAATCAATTTCAGATTCAATGAATTCGATGTATTGTTTCATTTCGTCCGGGAGACGGCTGTATTCACCAGAACATAGGTTATTGATTTCATTATCATCTAATTCCCTCCATCCGCTCAGTTGAGTATAAACTGGTTTTGCTTTCCGCATTTTTTCTAAACTGGCAGGCATTTCTCCGGTTTGATTGCCGTTGATTTTATATTTGGTACAAACTTCTAAAGGGGTGACACCGGACAGGATATCGGCTTTAGTGAGGGCAATTTCTGTTAAGCCGTTTATTCTTACCGCCTGTCTAAGCTGGACAAGATCGAGATACCCAACTCTTCGAGGTCTTCCTGTTGTTGTTCCAAATTCATTTCCTTTATCTCTGATTAAATCTGCCCTGTTATTTGTTAGTTCTGTGGGGAATGGACTGATTCCCACCCGGGTAACATATGCTTTTGTTACACCGATGATTCTGCTATTGCCATTAAGCCCAATGCCGGCTCCTGCTCCTATGTGCCCCGCGATAGTGGAGGAACTTGTAGTATGCGGGTATAGGCCGTGATCAACATCCAATGATAATCCCTGTGCCGCTTCAAACAGAAACGTTTTTCCATTCTTGTAACCATCGTAAAGATTCAGGTCTGTATCAGCAATATAGTGTTCAAGTTGTTCCCCGTATGACAGATATTCATTATATACTTCATCGAAAGAAACATCCAATGATGCATTAAAAACGTTTTGGATAAGTTTTTCGTTGAAGGTGAATGCTTTTGAAAGTTTTTCCTTAAAAATTTCCGGTTCAAGAAGATCGCCAATCCGGGTTCCATGGCGGTACATTTTATCTGCATAAACAGGAGCGATGCCGCGTTTGGTACTTCCTGCTGCGAGATCGCCCTGATGGCCGGTTAAGCATTCGTCAACAACAATGTGGTAGGGCAGAATGACGTGCGCCCTGTCGCTGACTTTCAGTTTTGGGTGGATGTTGCGTTTTTTAAGATTATCAATTTCTTCAAGTAAAACTTTTGGATTTACAACAACACCACTGCCTATGATTGAAACAGGTTTTGAGTAGAGAACTCCAGAAGGAATCAGATGGAGTTTATAAACTTCATTCTTAACAATTACAGTGTGGCCGGCATTATTTCCTCCCTGAAACCGGACCACATAATCGCAGTCGCCGGCAAAATAATCTGTAATTTTACCTTTCCCTTCATCACCCCACTGAGTGCCGACAACAATTGTGACTTTTGATGCTGGTTTCGAACCGGTCATGAGTTTTTAATTTGGTTTGGATGGATTGAGGTTGTAGGAAAAAGAAAAGAATTACACGAATATTTAATTGACCGCTTCAGCACTCTGCTGGCCGAAATTACGATTAAAGTTTGAGGTTATACCTGCCCCGTGAGAAAAGAATTTTCCCTCCATCTCTCGCCGGCTATTCATTCTTTTTTCCATGTATTGGGGATAAATATGAGCGGGAAGTTACATAAAAAATACTATGTGTGAAAAAGAAACAGAACAGATTCAAAAAAACCTAATAAATATTAGTCTTTGTGATTAGTTACTTCAGGGTAATATAATGATTCGGTCGGTAAGGATTTAGATTTATAGTTTAAATAACTTGGATTCAAGTAAGTATTAAAAAATTCAACCACATATTTATTCACTACTTTAGTCATTTTTCTCCCGCTGACTTCACCGGTAAATCCAGCCAAATATCCCAGTGGACCGAAAAGAGGAATATCGGTATAATCATAATGTTTTGATCCTTTAACAGAAAAATGGTAAGTGTCTGTTTCTCCCTGATCGAGGAGCAATTTCAGGTAATGTTTATGCCTTACTTCGTCCCAGCTGGACCAACCTTCCTGCCCAATGTAAAGAAATGGTTGTGTGATGATTGTTTCCTCATCTTCCAAAATTAGGGGTACAAACCAGCCATCCAGGGCTAAGCATGCTTTTATTCTTTCATCCCTGATGGAAGTGAGAACACTTGTTGCTCCACCAAATGAATGCCCGAAAATTCCTATTCTATTTAAGTCAAGATGACCTGAAAGTGGGGTTGAGTTGTCTCCACTTTCTATTTTTTCAAATTGGTCTAAAACGAACTGCACATCGATCACACGTGTATTTAACTGGTGGGCGCGAATTTGGAGCCAGACGCTGTCTGATGTTCCACCTGGAATACTTGAACGATAATCTGTTGTTTGTCCGTTTGGGAAAATTGTCATGTTACAATCATAAGTGTGATCCATGGCAGCAACCACATAACCATGGCTCGCTAATTCTTCCAACAGGTTGGTATTTTGTGTTCTCATACCACCCAACCCATGTGAAAAAATTAGAATTGGAAAAGGATTTCCTTTTTCTCCGATTTCTGAATTTTTGGTGGAGTTGGTATTGATAAGATGAAGATGACTCAGCATGAAAGGAGGTATGTTCAATTGGCCTGCCACGGCATTTGCCCGAATTTCGAGAAAATCCATATAGGGGACTGTAGAACTTTTTTTAATATTCTTAGCTGGATACCAGAATTGAACCATCAGTTTCCGCAGATCATCTGACTCTTTGGTGAACCATTCTGACCGGCTGCTGTCAGTCCAGTGGAATGTGACTGTTCCAACTTCGAAGGGCCCTGTTGGCTGCGGTAAATTAAATACCGGAACTGACCAAGGTAAAAACAGAGAAACGAACCACCAAACAATATGACTGGTATTTCCAACCCAGCCAAGCGGTTTTTGCTGACTTCGTTTGTGGATGAGCCATAAAATACCTAGAAAAAGATAGGCAGGTACCATCTGCCAGCGGTAGGATTCCAGAAATAGATGTATTATACAAATAATCAAACTGAAGAAAATTAGATGTAATCTATATTTTGAAATTTTCTTGTATGGGATAAGATTTAAAGTGATAAGAAAAAGCAGAAGTATTTCGAGCGGTCTCATCGTGCTAAGAATACAGTGACCGAATCAAGACTGCCGTCTGTTTCAGCCGGTTGAAGATTCATTACCTGTGCCATAAGAGAGTAAAGGTGAATAATTTTTATGGATGGCACAGTAATTCCATTGTTGAAAGCAGGACCGTATGCAATGCAAATTCCGTGCATGGAATCATAAACAGGATCGTAACCGTGAGTACCCCCGGTGAATGCGTCGGGGTAGGAATCGTAATAGCTGTGATCGGTAATAGACCAGCCGTCATCAGCGAAACAGATAATTGGTGTGATCCTTCGATGATTCCGGTAATGGAGTCTTTCAGGAATTTCTTCCTTAAGGTACACATTCATATTTGAATGGGCATTGACAAGTGATAAATAAATGGAGTCTTCCATTTCATCATTGGGTCTCAGCGCGGCTACAGGTGAATAGTCAACAAATAACACATCATCAAGATTGATGTAATCATCGAGAAAAACAACTCTTTCTCTGCTTAGCTCTGTCATACCGTGATCAGAAACAACGATAATGTTTATTTTATCTTTCAGATTTCTCACTTCAAGACTGTCCAAAAGTGCACCCATTGATTCATCAATTTCTTCGATTACTTCCGCCATTTCCACTGCATCAGGTCCATAATCATGTCCCCAACTGTCTGTGTCGCTGAAATAAAGTGTGATAAAATCCGGGCGGTCTTCTTCCTTCATATCAAGCCAGGCGAGAACTTGACTTATTCTGTCTTCTTTTGGTAGGTCGTGATCATACGTCCGCCAGTAAGTGGGACGAACACCCTGTATTTCTGCTTCCGAACCGGGCCAGAACATACAGGCAGCTATCTTGTTCTGTTTTTCAACGGTTACCCAGATGGGTTCACCTTCCCACCATCTGCTTTCGGACACGGGCTCACTGTTTTCCCCAATATAGAACCACGCGTCGAATTCAGGATCGTACATTCTATTAGCAACAATTCCGTGATTTTCCGCATAGAGTCCTGTGACAATTGAATAGTGATTCGGAAATGTTTTGCTCGGGAAAACTGGAATCAATGATTCTGCTTTCACACCGCCTGCAATGAGTTCATCAAAATGAGGTGTATCTGTTTTGTCAAAATAATCCCACCGGAAACCATCAATGGAAATGAGAATAAGAGGATATCCTTTTGGTGAATTTTTGTCATTTGTCTGACCGCATGAGAGCAGTAGAGTTCCTGCAATAATAAGGAGGAAATATTTTTTAAACAGATTCAAAGTTTAGAAGATGTCTTTTGATTCTAGATGATTTTCAATTTCGTTTTTATCCAGCCATACGGGACGGAGTTTTTTCTCAGAATATAGTAGAAGCTGATCGGTTTTGTGTGTTGTACCTGGCTGGCTTGCATTCCCGTAAGACAGCAGTGCACGAGCTTTCACGGGATTTGAAAATTCGATGGCGGCTACGTATGAATCCCCGCCTACTGCCATATATTGATTATTATCAATGGGGCGGTAATAAGTGACTCTAAAATGGCCATAAGGATCACCCTCACCGCCGTTTGCTGGAAGGTCGATTCCTTCAGCTCGCAAACGATATACATCACCCCACATGACATCCAGATACCCGTATGTTTCTTTTACTTTCTTGGCAGCAGTTTCAAGCTTTCTGACGGCACCCCATGGATCCGCCAGTCCTGTTGGAGTGTTCATGGGATCGTTCTCATTCCACGGGACGGCAAATAAATCACTTTTATTAACAGCCAGTTCCATCTCATCTGCCCACTCCTGAAAAAGGACAGCACCGCCACTGGCGGCATTCGAATTTCGATCCCATTGTTTCAGAACTTCCGCCGCTTCAAGTACAATTTGCTGATTGGATTCCCGGGCAGTTTCAAGCAGTTCATCCAACAATCGGTCAGCCAGTTCCATCCGTGTGGAAAGTTTGTAAGCTATCAATTCGTCATAGGTTATGGAAGAATCTTCATAAAGCATTCTTGCCGAACGCTGGGCCCTGAAGTGCATGAAATTCTTCGACATGTATTGAGGAAAATTTTCCCTGAACAGCACTTTTGGGAATGTGGTCGTCCACGGCGGGTCATTGGCATTCTGGAGCCATCCGCTTTCAGGGTCCTGCGCTTTCGGAAGTTCATTGTAAAGGTGTGTTTCATCCCAGATTGTTCCGGAAATATCCCCCTGAACCGTTCCCCACCAATCCAAATTTTCATCAGGTCTTTTGGGTGTTCGCCCGCCGAAGAGGTGCATAATGTGACCTTTGTTGTCAGCATACATAACTGTAAAAAAAGGATTCTGCAGGCTTGAAAGCGCTTTTTCAAATTCCCTTAAATTTTTTGCTTTGGACATTTCCCAGTATTGGCTGAAAACATTTGGCTGATTCAGACCAACTACCCGCAAAGCAACGGCTTTATCATCAGATTCTGAAACCACAGGACCATGGACCGAAGATTTTAATTCAACCATCTTTTCAGAAAATGACCCGACACCATTTTTAATTTTGAGTTGAATGGACCGAGTTTCAAACTGCTCGATACCACCATCAAATTCATATCCGCCGTCTTTCAGTGTTAACTTATACAAATCAGCACCATCATGAACATTATTGGTGTGGGTCCACCCCAAGTTTTCATTAAAAGCAATTCCGAGAAAAGGCATCCCCACCAATGCAGCGCCGTAAATATTTACATCTGGTGATACAAGATGGGATTCAAACCACGTGAACATGTCTCCCCACGGCAAATGGGGGTTGGCAATAAGCATGGCATTTCCGCTGGCTGATCTCGATGGTCCTATTGCCCAGGCATTGGACCCCTTGCTGCTGATGAAATGGGATGGATCAAATTGTCCTTCCTCGGGATCAGTGACAAAGTGAAAAAGGATCACTCGCTGGAAGTGCGCCAAAGGATCGCGGGGTGTGACAGGCAGTACGATTTTAGCTTCATCAGACAGTTTATCAGGATGGGCATTTGCATAATCGTTGATACCATCCGTGAAGGATTGCAGAAAATTCCCGATTGGTTTATCCTGTTCTGCTACCCACCGCTTTGCCCTCTCAGGAATATTGTTGGTATGAACCCACAAGTCTGAATTCAAATAATCTTCTCCCCAAAATTCAGTCGCTTTACCTCGCGCCTGTCCGTACAATTTGAGAAGGAGGTTGCCGTGATTGTGCATCTGAGCCCACCCGTAGGCGTAAAAAAGGTGTTCACTGTTTTGCGCAAAAATGTGCGGTATGCCATGAGTGTCCCATAAAATTTCAGTTTTTTCCGGGGCAGGAGATGAACAACTGCACAAAAACAATAAAGGTAAAATTACGAACATGGTTTTAGCAGCTTTTGTTATTTCTCTTAACTTCATTTAATCAAAATCCTTTAGTTACTTGTCAATCGTAGTGAAACGTAAATTGATGACAGCAGAATTAGCCATCCAATGCAGTGGGGGTTAGGTAGCCAATTATTTTCATTTGCCTGATTTTCTTCGGTTATCTTCTCTACAAAGCATTTGGCAATTTTCTTCGGTTGTTTTTCCACCTTCATGCCAAGGTGTAATATGGTCAGCTTCCATTTCAGAGACTTCAAAGTGGTTACCACATTTCACACAATTACCTTTTTGTTTTTCGTAAACCTTTTGTTTCATAGCGTCAGAAAACGCACGAATGGAAAGATATTTTTCATCAAGGGTGAGAATAAATGGATAAATTCCACTCTTTTTTGTTACATCATCATCAAGAATCAATTTAGCCGTTTCTTCTTCAATTTTTTTCGTATCAATTTTTTCGTCTTTGTATTTGTTGTAAAGCGTACCCCAATCCACACCTTTCATAAATTTTCGCTTATTCGTGAAAGTTGCATTTACCCAGTTAATGACGGTTTGAAAATATAACCACAGCTCATTAGCGTTTTTATCGTGTTGATGCTTCGCCATATACTTTTCTATTTCACCCTTAGAAAACCATTTTATTGCAGTTTCTAAATAATCTTGGCGAATGGAAGAGCCTGCTATATAATCGTTGCCCATTCCATAGGCAGGGCACCCACTTTTACTGAAATATCGTTTAGCATCTGCCGTCCAAGATCCCGCATATACGGCATTGCGTAGTTCCTGATCAGTAAGTTCTGCACCAGCTATGTTTATGGTTCTAAACCAATCTAATCTTTCGCTATCGGTACCACTACATTGATAAACAGTGAGTTTGTAATTGAGAATTTGCTCTTGCTCATCATCCTGCTGTACGTCGTCAAATGATATGGTACAGATTCATCTAAATTTAAAGTGATACTTT
>CAYXUG010000003.1:0-63306 GCA_964468655.1 uncultured bacterium
TCTTTGGAGAAATTCATCTAAGGTGAGACCACCGCGGGTCATAACACGTTCCGTCTGTGTCGCCTCCCTCTCAAACCTTATGGGCGCCGGTAGATGGAGATATCACCATCACCTTTGATCAGGCGGTGGAGCCATCAACTATAAGCTCATCCAGTATCTATATCTTTGGCAACTGGATGGGAATTATGCCGGGAACGTTCCAATTGGAGAATGGTAACACTCGGATTCGATTCACGCCCGATGTTCCCTTTTCAGTTGGGGAACTCATCACCATTTCAGTTTCAAAGGATGTTACGAGCAGCGACGGTGATCCCCTCACCTTCGGCTACGCATGGCAGTACTGGACAGCGAGCGGTCCTGGAAGTCTTGATCTCGTCGAAATTGATCGATTTTCCACTCGGCAAGAGGGAGAAGGATGGATTCAGACTTACGGTGCCTATGCCGGCGATCTAAACGGTGATGGCTGGCACGATTTCTCAGTTCCAAACGAGAGGTCGGACGATGTGAGAGTGTTCTTGAATGATGGCACGGGCAACTACGATCAGGACTTCGACATCTATCCGGTTCCGCCGAATTCCCGGCCAAGCACCAATCAGGGCGCTGACTTTGATGGTGACGGACTGATGGACTTCGTCGTAGGCAACAGTTATTCGAACACCATAAGTGTGTTCATTGGTGACGGTCTTGGAGCCTTTTTTCCATCGGTCACTTATCCCGCAGATGAGAGTGTTCGGGGGTTGGGCGTCCTTGACCTCGATGGGGATGGAGACCCCGATATTGTTACAACCAACCGGAACGGCAGCAATATCACCATTCTTCCCAACTCAGGCGGCGGAACGTTTGGAACGAGAATTCCCATTGAGGTTGGAGGCGTGAAGGAGAATGCGTGTGCCATCGCGGATATCAACGAGGACGGCATTCTGGATGCCTTCGTGGGTACCTACGAGAGTGAAGAGATTCTGGTTCTTTTGGGTGATGGACACGGCGGTCTAATTCCCACATCATCAGTGAGTTGCGAGGGGGCAGCGTGGATGGTCTTTGCGGGCGACGTGAATGGAGATGGACATGTGGATGTGGTATCAGCTAATGCATACACCGATGAAGCCGCCGTGCTTTTCGGAGATGGCGAGGGTAATCTATCAGCCCCAGTTCTCCACCCTGTTATCGGCTTTCCGTTGGATATTAATCTGGGTGACCTGGATGGTGATGGCGACCTCGATCTTGTGACGAGCAGTCTTGGCGTTCCCCATGACCACTTCGGGTTCAATTCTGTGGAAGAAGATACCGGGGCGTGGACGATCTATGAAAATGACGGCTTTGGTAATTTTAGTAACCCAAGATTTCTTTATTCCCAGGACGCCGCTTCGTGTTGTACTCTGCATGATCGGGACAGAGACGGAGACCTTGACCTAACTGGCATTGATGAATCGGACGATTATATTTATGTGTTCGAGAATCTTGGCACGGATCTGGACCAGATGACAGTTGATCACATTTCTGGATGGAATTTGTTGGGACTGCCTCTCCAAGTTTCCAATTCCAACTATCAGGCGATTTTTCCCGACGCCATCACCGGGACGCTCTACTCCTTTACCGATGAGGGGGGATATGTGAACGAGTCAAACTTGGATTTTGGGAACGGTTACTGGCTCCGCTTCTCCGATGAAGGGTCGAATACCATTGCCGGATCGCCCTTTACCGAAGTAACGGTCTCCGTTGCGGAAGGGTGGAATCTGATTTCCGGCATCTCCACTACGGTTTCTGTTTTTGACATTGGCGATCCTGATAATCTGATCATTCCCGGCACACTATTCGGTTGGATAGGTATTTACGAGTTGTCGGAGGTCATTGAACCGGGGAATGGGTATTGGATTCGTGCCATTGGAAACGGAGAAATCACCATTCCCGGCTCAGATGGTAGAAGGCGCGAAGCGGTTGATACTACAAGTCCATTAGAAAACGCCAGCTTTCTGGAGTTCACGAATGGAGAGGGTCACTCTCAGAAACTCTTCTTCGGCGGCCTAATTCCAGAAGGAGTAGAACTGAGTTATGGACTGCCTCCACTACCTCCCGGCGGACTGGACATCAGGTTTGAAGGCGACAGGAGATGGCAGGAAGATGGAGGCGAGATTTCTGTGATGAACGATTCCTATCCACTAATTATCCGCTATGAAATCAGAGACACAAGCGGCGAGACTGGATGGATGATCACGAACGAGGCGACAGGAGAAGACCACATTCTCTACGGTGACGGCACACTAGAGATCACATCGCCACTGGAAGGCCTTGCTCTGTCTCGAGCGGCAGTCCCAACCAGATTCGCTCTTTATCAAAATTATCCCAATCCCTTTAATCCGGTGACGACTATTCGCTATGGTCTGCCGGAAGCAGCCGATGTCCGGTTGGTGATTTACGACATCCTCGGCCGGGAAGTGACGAGCTTGATCAGCGGATTTTATCCTTCAGGATTTTATGACGTGGTGTGGGACGCCTCGAGTGTGTCGAGCGGCATCTACATCTATCAAGTGTCAACGGACTACGGACAACTCACCAAGAAACTGGTTCTGCTGAAATAATCCGTACAGAACGATATCTGTTATTCATGCTCGCTGTGCTCATCACGTCGGCAGCTACCGCTACCATTATCAGCATTCCTGAGGACTATCCCACGATTCAGGAGGGGATTAATGCTGCCACAACAGGCGACTCCGTTCTCGTTGCACCGGGCACGTACGTTGAAAATATCAACTACAACGGCAAGAACATGGTGGTTGGCTCTTGGTTCTTGGTTACTGGTGATACAAGCTACATCTCGCAGACGGTGATTGATGGGAACCAAAGTGGGAGTGTGGTGACGTTTGAGAGTGGAGAAAATTCCAACGCACAATTAACCGGGTTTACCATTACAAACGGTACGACTGTGACTGGCGGCGGGATTTATTGCCAAGGTTCTATTCCGAGTTTGATTAATACTATTCTATGGAACGATTTGCCGCAGGAGATTTATATCGGTTCAGGTTCAGTTAATGTATTTTACTCCGGTATTCAGGGAGGCTGGGAAGGCGAAGGCAACATTGACACCGATCCCCTCTTTGTCGATCCCGAAAACGGTGATTTTACATTGCAATCTAACTCCCCCTGCATTGATGCAGGCACAGACTTCTTTGTCTGGGAAGGAGACACATTGGTGGATATGTCCCTTGACGATTATTATGGCACAGCTCCCGATATGGGAGTGTTTGAGTGGACAGGGTCGGAATATCTTTTAGGTGATGTGAATGGCGATGGTGTAGTAGACATTTTTGATATTATTATTGTTGTAGATTTTATTCTTGGTAACCAAACTCTCACACCTTCACAATTTACCGCTGCTGATCTCAATCACGATATGTTTATCGATGTGTTTGATGTTGTGTTGCTTGTAGAAGTCATTTTAGGAAATTAAAAAGCACAATATTCCCAAACAAAAATCGAGGATCTATTTTTCAATTCCTTTCTTCGTGTATTTACCTTAGATAAGTTCTTTCCACCTGCAATTTTTGTGTGGTATATTTCGCTTCATTTTAAATCCACCTAATACATTAAATTCTGTTGAAAAAACTTCTTTTATTCTTTAAGCCGGTATTATTGGTACTTCTGTCATTAGCAGCGGGGCAGAGTACAGACCACCTCCTCATCTCCGAATTTGTTTTGGCTCCCAGTGATGTTGAGTTTATTGAACTGTATAACCCCACATCGTCAACCATTGATCTTTCGGATTATTACATCACTGACGGAACGGATTCGTCCGCAAGTGAATATTATTACCGGCTGCCGGAAGATTCCTCGTTTTACAGCGGTACAAGTTCTGATTTTATTGCACGGTTCCCGAGCGGGAGTACCATAGGAGTTGAACAATATGTAATTCTGGCTAAGCTGACATCTGAGTTTAACGCAAATTACGGATTCAATCCCGATTTTGAGTTTCAGTCTGACAGCGATGATGTGCCTGATATGAGGGATGCAGTGGACAGTGAAGCCACCATAGGGACAACATCGGGCGGTTATTTATCCAATTCCAGTGAAGTGCTCATTTTGTTCAAATGGGATGGAGAAAGTGATCTTGTTGAGGATGTGGACTACGTAACCTGGGGGAATCAAAGTAAAGGTGTGGATAAAACAGGAATTGCCATTGATGGTCCTGATTCAGACAGCGATTTATCTCAGTACCTGGATGATACCTCAATTGACCTTCAGTCTTTTACTGCCACAACTAGTACCACCGGAAAGTCCATACAAAGGCAATTTCCTTATGAAGTTGGAGAAACATCAGCAGGTGGGAATGGGATGACAGGTAACAATGAAACGGGTGAAAACCTTGATTCAGCTTTCGTGGAATATTCAGTTACACCCGGATTTGGAATGTGGGAGACATCACCACAAATCACAAGTGTGGATTACTCACCTGATGTGCCAGTGGTAGGGGATACATTGACAGTTTCAGGAGCTATCACCGATATTGACGGCACTGTTGTAACAGCCAGATTGATTTATAATCAAGCTGAAAATGATTCGGTTGACATGACCACATTGGACGGTGAAAACTATTCGGGATCTGTGGAATTGATCTCTGATGATCAGTTTAGATTCACTATAAAAGCAGTGGATGACAGTGGGAATGTTACCATAAGTCCTGAAATTACGGTTGAAATTCAGTCGAGTAATCCGCCTGAAATTATTTTTCTCAGTCACAATCCGGCTTCGCCAACTGCGGACGATTCTGTTCGTATTAGTTTAGTGGCGGTTGAAGATAATGAAATTGATTCTGCGACTTTAAATTATACTCTTGATGAAAATCCCGGCAATCAATCAGAGTTTATTACCATTGAAATGACTGCAGATTCAGTTGTAATTGATACATTTTATTATTCCACTTTTATTCCTCCTTTTGATTTTGGTACTCAAGTCACCTATTATTCAGTTATTACAGATAACCATGGTCTTAAGGACTCTACTAGTCTTGATTTAGCGCGCCAATACACAATTTTATCATCTTCGAGTATTACTATTGCTGAAATACGTGAAAACATTGATGATTTGGATGGACAAACGATTACGGTAGATGGTGTAATAACAGTTCCTATGGACATTATTAGAACAGATATCCATGAAGCTTTTTTACAGGATGAGTCGGGGCAGGGAATCGTCATTTTTTCATATGATGCGGACCCGTCAATACAACGTGGTGATTCCATTATGATAACAGCAACGGTAGATGAGTTCGAGGGGAAACCGGAATTGATTGATTATTCAATTACAACTTTAGACACAAATGCAACAATTCCCTTTGTTGAAATCAATATTCAGGAATTTAACAGCTTAGACTATTCGTACACTTTTGTGAAGTTGGAAGGAACAATCATAGCAAGATCAAATCCAGGTGGATCAAATACCGGTGCAAATATAGTTATTCAGGATGAATCAGGAGGAGCTACAACAATCAGAATCTGGAATTCCACCAACATTCTTTACAATGAAAGTTATGAAATTGTAAATACAGAATTAGACTCACTCCTTCAGGTTGGTAATGTAATTGAAGTGAGCGGTATTGGTGATTCTTACGAAGGAAGTTCACAAATACTTCCAGCATTTGAAAATGATATTGTTATTTTGGAAGTCAACGAACCTGAGCCAACGCCGGATTTGTCAATTGCTGAAATACGTGAAAACATTGATGATTTGGATGGACAAACGATTACGGTAGATGGTGTAATAACAGTTCCTATGGACATTATTAGAACAGATATCCATGAAGCTTTTTTACAGGATGAGTCGGGGCAGGGAATCGTCATTTTTTCATATGATGCGGACCCGTCAATACAACGTGGTGATTCCATTATGATAACAGCAACGGTAGATGAGTTCGAGGGGAAACCGGAATTGATTGATTATTCAATTACAACTTTAGACACAAATGCAGCAATACCATTTGTTGACCTCGATATTCAGGAATTCAATACCTTAGAATATTCGTACACCTTTGTGAAATTGTGGGGGAGAATTATTGCACGGTCAAATCCGACACCAACAAATTCCGGTGCAAATATAGATATTCAGGATGAATCAGGAGGAGTTACAACAATCAGAATCTGGAATTCCACCAACATTCTTTACAATGAAAATAATGAAATTTTAAATACAGAATTGGATTCATTGCTTCAAATCGGTACTGATATTGAAGTTTACGGTATTGGTGATTCATTCAGTGGAAGCTCACAAATACTGCCCGCTTATGCAGAGGATATCAGCGAAAAACTAGAAGGAATTGCAGGTGATTTTGAAACTTCCTTAGAGATTGAACCTTACCCGTTTGTCCCTCAATGGGGAGAAGTTATTAAATACACTTATAGTTTTCCGGACAATGCAAGAATTAAGCTGAGAGTGTTTGACTTATCAGGTAGGTTCATAACCACACTTTTTGATGAATTCAGAGGAATCTCATTTTATAAAGAAGCCATCTGGGATGGCAGAAATGATCTGAACGAGGTTGTTCCACCGGGAGTGTACCTCATGCATTTGGAGGTTACGGATAAACTGAAGGGAAAAACGACAACGGATGTAGCGCCGGTGGTCATTGGCGTGAGAATGAAATGAAGAAGTTCCTTATCATAATTGGGTTTTGGTTTTGCATCCTTTCTGGGCAGGTTACATCAGATTATCTGTACAAAGGTCCTCGAACAGCCGCATTGGCAGGTAGCTCTATCGGCCGAACAAGTGATGGCTGGGCAATCTTCAATAATCCTGCCGGGCTTTCTCAGGTGGAGGGAATGTCTATTGTTGCCGGTTCGCAAAAAATATTTAATCTATCTTTCCTGCCCTATACCGTGGCAGGCGGAACATTTAATCTGAAGAATGCCGGTGTTATTGGCGCTGGTGTGGAAACCATGTCTGTGAAATATGATGCTATCAAATTAACCAGTGAGACAGCCATCAGATTTAGTCACGGATTTTATCTGCAGAAAGATGTTATTTCTTCGCTTGCGTTTGGTTATTCGCTGAAATTCTTCCAGTTGGATTATGGTCAATCTGCCGGACCCTCCGGGGATGGAACCGATGGTGTAAATCTTGGAAAAGGTAATGCTATAGGACTTGATATAGGTTTGCAGGCATCTCTCCGCGATCGGCACTGGATTGGTGTATTTGTTTCAAATATTAATCGACCTAAAATTGGAGAAGGGTCTACTTCAACTCCACTCCCTCAACGGCTTCAGGCAGGATTCGGCTATTCCCCGTATTCTGTAGTCTGGACATACTTCTCACTCACCAAAGCGGTGAATCACGATACTCAGTACCACGCCGGAATTGAGTACTACCTCTTTAAAAATATAAGATTAATGTTTGGGACGCATACCGGTCCTTCCCGGTTTGGTGCCGGTATTTCTGCTGATCTCAATTTTCTTAATATCAGCTACGGACTTATTACCCACCCTGTTTTACCATTAACGCATCAATTTTCCTTTGGAGCCAATCTGTGAAGCGTTTTTCTTTCACATTGATAATTTTGTTTGTTGGATTACTTTCTGCTGAACAGGTTGATCTTAACCTCGCATCTCTGGATGAAATTAAGACACTCCCGCTTACAGATGAACAGGCAGAAGCCATTTATGATCGTCTTCTATTCCAGGGTCCATTTATATCAGTTTATGATTTAATGGATATTGAGGGGATGGATGTTGAAACATTCGCAATTATTAAACCGCTGATCATCATTTCAAAAGCAGCGAAAGATGGCGCAATAAACCGCCTGCAGGATGCATACCGAAAAGTGGAACGATGGACATCCATTGAAGGCGCAAATGAGGGAATGATTGAACAGTGGCTTGACCGGCTATCTGAACCTGTCCATATTATGTCCGCAACTTACGATGATCTTGTGGCGTTGCAGAATGTGAGCCCTGTGGACGCAGTGGCCGTTGTAAAAAAGCAGCAGCAAAAGGGAGGAATTGGTTATCCCAAAGCTCTGCGTGGCGCACCGGGACTTTCCTATTGGGGATACCGGAATATGATTGATTTTGTTACGTTTGATTCATCGCCTGAATTGAGTGAGAAACATTTCTGGTATAACCTTACATGGAAAACTGTACCATCATCAACATCATTTGATGAAGAATCGGAATCGCCGGAAGCTGCTAACAGTTATCCACCTGCAGTTAACCATAAATTGGTTTATTCTCCCAATAACCAATCGAAATTTTTAATGGCTTACCACCGGCAGTTAGGTGAAGAAAACAGGAGAATTGCTATTGGGAGCTTTGAAATCCCTGAATTTAAATTTTCATATAGTTTTAAAGGGAAAGGAAAAAATGTTTTTCAATTAGACCGCATGGTTTTCGGTAATTATTCAGTTACCATTGGGCAGGGAGTGGTCTTTGAAAGTACCGATTTCTGGTCCCCTCGCAGATCGGGTTACAGTTGGAGTAAACGTATTCATGGAATTTTACCTGACATATCTCAAACAAGGGAATATGCATTAAGGGGTGCCGCACTTCAGGGAAGGTTTGCGAATATCAAATTTCTCGGATTTATTTCCAAACACCCTCGGGACGCAGTGCTGAATATTGACGGTTCCTTCACCTCTTTAATTACCATGTATCCACGAAGGGACTCGGTGTCTGCTGATGGGTTAATGGTACCTCTTACCAATACGGTTGAGGAAGTAACCTGGGGTGGGAATATGCGGTTTGAAATTCAACCGGGGACATTTGTGGGATTCACTACGTATGAAAGTCTTTATGACAAAGAATTGAAACCTGACATATTACGATCTGTCGTTGCAATTGATGAGCAGGAAAAATATTTGACTCAAATTGGAAATGCGGCAGACACTGAAATTGCCGCTATGTACAGTTCAGCAGGTTCTTCACCATTGTGGTCAGCCGCTAAAAGTGTAAGGCGTTTACATGGATTAGAATTTTCGGCTGTTTTAAGGGATATTGCTATCCAGGGTGAATTGGGTATTCTTGATAAAGATGGGAAAATTTCAGATATTAAGAGTGACCCCAAGGCATTGGTGGTAACTTCTTTTTTACAAGTAAATAATCTTAATTTATTAGCAGTTTATAGAGACTATGATTTGGAATATGATAACCCGTATCAGAGGTCGTTTTCGAATTATCAGCGGTATAAGAGCACCATTTTTGAAGATGTGTTTTATTTAAAGGATCCGGTGTTTGGGTATCTGTATTCAGGCAATTCCCAGCCACAGGCAGAACGTGGCATTTATCTTTCCAGCCGGTATCAGTTTCACCGCCAGTGGGTCACCACCAATGAAATTGATATGTGGACCCGGGTTGCTGACAATTCAAAATATTACAGAATTGTTGCACGGTTTGAATATAGGCCGGTGTTCAACTATCGCTTCAAGATTCGTCAGAAGTGGCAGCAGCGTGCATCCTTTAACGATTGGACACCTACCGGATTTGATTCCAGAGAGACTCGCCTGGAAGCCATCCTCCGGCTTTCGAGATACGATAACCTTCGCCTGCTTTATGCACTGAACAAAGTACTGTTCAGTCCAAGGAGACGACTCTCACTCGACCTCGGGTCATTGGGTGAATCCAATTCCATGGTAGGCGCCAGCGCTTTAAAGAGTGAAGCCATCGGTTTTACCGTAATACACAATTTTTCTGACAGAATGAAAGTGCTCGGTTCTGTCATCATGTATAACGGCTTTTTCTGGAATTTTGAAGATACCGATTTCAGGGTATTCGATTCACCGAAAGACGCATTACGGTGGTGGGTTACATTCTTTACACGCATTGGCGATAGATGGGCTATGCGGTTTAAAATATCCACAGATGCTTCTTATCCCATAACCAATTATAATTTTGCTATTGAAGATTATGAAAGAATTCAATGGTCTGGTCTCAGTAGCCAAAATGAATCAATAGATTTCAGGATTCAACTGGATTATGCGTATTAAACTCAGCAAAATATTCGCCGGTGTTTTTCTGATATCGTCCATGTTCGGACAGTCATATTTTAATGGAGTGGTGGGAGAATTCGTCTGGTTCGGGGATTCTCGATCCATGGCAATGGGACAAACCGGAATTGCCGAAAGTCACGGATTCTCCAATTTGTGGATAAATCCTGCCCTACTGAATATTGATGGTCGATTTTTGTTTGAATCTACGTTACAAGTAAAACGGTTGGAAGAGCAGAGGACATTCCCGGTGATTGATATGTTTGGAGATATTGTTACTGATAATATTTACAATGTTTCTTCAAAATGGTATCAAAATGAATCATTCGGCGCAGTTCTAAATTTACCATTGCTGCCATTTACACTGGCTATAGGTAAAGCGCCATTCCTCGATTTCAGATTCCAATATGATGAAGGCGTCCGTGGTAACTTGACTTCATCCAATTATAACAGGGATCCATTGGTGGGGTATCATCGAATTTCATCTGATGGAAAAATTGATGCTGTCAGCGGCGGAATTGCCTTAAGATTGTTAGACCGCATCCATTTTGGTGTGAGCGGACATATACTCACCGCAAGTGAATTTTCAAGAAATTACTCCGTTATTGTGATTGAGTCTGATGATGCCTTGGCAGCAGAAGATACACTTATCTTTGAATCTAAATGGGAGATTGAAAAAGTGAAAATGAAACCTTCACTTGCGAAACCATATACTTTTTCCGTTGGTGGTTCCATTGACTTCAATTGGCATATCAGTATTTCTGCAAATTACAGGAATGGTGTTCATTTTAAAACGAGTGACCTTTCTGTTGCGCCATCCATTGATGAAAATACACTGCTTCCGGCTTATTCTTGGAGGGAAGACAGTCTGAAAATTCAGTATGCTTACCCAGAAAAATATTCGTTGGGAATACGCTATCAACCGACCAATCCTATTCCTACAAAACTATTTGCTGAAATTCATTATACGGACTGGTCACAATTTAAAATTTCCTATTCCCGAAGAGTGAATGATGAGGACAGCTTTTCCCACAACTTCAGTGAGACTTATGAATTTCGTTTTGGATTGGAACACATGGTGTTGAGGAAAATACCATTTAGAGCAGGATTCATTTATGCGGAGTCACCTTATGGGAATGAACTGGATAGAAGTATTTTCACAATTGGCAGCGGTTTCAGTCCATTGGATAATTTGACTGTTGATGTGGCCGGGAAATTCACTACAAGCGAATACAAATATGTTGATATTTTCCCTGCAGTGGGGCAAGAAAGCACTGAATTGGAAAATGTAAAAGAATCGATAGGTACTCTTTCAGTTACTATGAAGTATGAATTTTAATAAACAATTTATTCACTACTATCGTCTCCTTTTTACTAAGGAGGGAATTAAGTGGATGTCTGAGTCAAAAACAAATACACCATCCATTGTCATTTCTGTAGTGCTAATATTAATTTTTTTTCTCCCATTTTTGTCAGCAAAGGATGGGATCGATCGCCTGCACATTATTTTTACCAATGATCTCCGTGGCGCGATTCAATATCAGGAGGCACCATTTATCAATCCTGAGTTTGCGCCAAGAGTAACCGGCGGTGCAGCTGCTTTGGAGTATCTGAATGATGTGAGGGAAATGGTATCCCAAAATGGTGAAGAAGTCCTCGTGTTGGATGGAGGTAATGTCTTTCAAGGGAATCCATTGGGTACTCGCGATGGAGGGGAAACCATTATGAAGTGGATGAATCAGATGGGATATGATGCCATGACAGTGGGGAATTATGATTTTGATCAGGGTATTGAAAATGTGAGAAAGCTTTCCAGACTTGCTGAATTCCCTTTTTTGGGTGGAAATATTCTGGATGAATCCACTGGAAGGACTGTGGATTTTTGTGCTTCTTACATTATAAAAGAAATGATGGGAATGAGGGTTGCAATTATTGGTGTAACAACTTCATCTTTTCCTGAGATTACTGTTCCAGAGGCTGTTGCAGGTTTAAAATTTGAAAGAGAACTGCCGTATGTAAAAAAGGCAATAGAACAAGTAAAAGCTCAAGGAGCTGAAATTGTCATTCTCCTTGCCCATTTGGGACTGCCTTATGATATTGAAGATAAGTTTAAAGATTTCATTGATGATGTTTCAAATTCAAAAAAAGATTGGAATTCTGTTTCACTTAATGCAATGCAACTGGCACATTTTATCCAAGGAGTTGATGTCATCATTACAGGCCACATTACCAAGGGATATAATGATCCATGGGAAGATCCTATGAGTCATGCCCTCTGTTTTCAGTCATATGGAAGTGGCACAAGCATTGGACATATAATATTGAATATAGACCGGCAGACAAAACAGATGATTGGTTATGACACTCCCTCTGAAAGAGGCGCATTGATAACCTTATTTGATGATGATTTTCATCACAATTTTGATGGTGCTGATCAAATTGAGGGTTGGCGGAAAATTGCTCAAAAGCAAGTCAGTAAACCAGTAAACCTACCAAGTAATAGTCGGACAGAAATATCAATTCAAGATAATTGGGCTATTCCTTCATTCGGCAGTGACAACCGATTGGAAATCGCAACATGGAATATTGAATTTTTCCCAAAAGCAGGGGATACCACAATCGCTGCCATGGCGGAAGTGGTCAATGACTTGAATGTAGATATTATAGGGATTCAGGAAATCGGCAAGCGAGGTTCCTTCGCTGAAATGATGGCGCTTATTCCGGAGTACGATTATGTGCTCAGTCAGAGTTCATCTTTTTTCGATCAGGCCATCATTTACAAGAAAGAGTTTGTGACGGCGGTCTCCCAAAAAGATCTCTTTACATTTGAAGATTACTGGTTCGCCGGAAGACCTCCTTTGCAGGGAGATTTCATCTGGAATAATGGGGGAATTCAGTTCCCAGTTTCAGTGATTGATATACACATGAAATGCTGTGATGACGGAATCTACCGTCGTAGTGTGGCGAGTAAAATGCTAGCTGATTATATAAAGGAAAAAATAGCTGGTGACAATTCCAATATTTTAGTTGTAGGAGACTGGAATGATGAAATTGATGATCCTTGGCATGAACAATCATTGAATCCATTTGTGCAGGATAAAGAAAATTTTTATTTTACTACTATTCCAATTCTCTACGATCCAACTCAATATTCTTACCCATCTTGGCCAAGTTTCCTTGATCACATACTGATATCAAAAAGTCTGTTTTTTGAAAACAAATCATCGGGTAACACTCAAACCATAAGATTACAGGATTACGTGGGGGGATGGGATGAATATGAAAGGATTCTTTCTGATCATTTACCGGTGGTCTGGTCTATTTCGTTTGAAAATTCTCCCAATTAGATTTTTTCTTTCTTTAGCCACATTATTTTGGATGAGTTGTGGTGAAGTTATATCCGGTAATGCAAATGATAATGGTGGGATAGATCCACCTCCATCGGGTGAAGTCGATGAGATTGAAATTGTAACATGGAATATAGAGCATTTTCCCAAAAGTGATTTAACAGTAGAAAAAACAATTACAATTATGGATACCTTAGATGCTGATATTTACTGTATTCAGGAAATTACAGATGTAACCAATTTTGAAAATGTGGCTGATGCTCTAGATGGGTATAACGCTATTATTTCAACAGAAGCGTGGTCACTGGGAGTCATTTATCGGTCAACAATGTTAACAGCATCAAATATTGAGGAATTTTTTCTTGATCACTCTGGATTTGCGACACGTCCTCCTTTGAAAGTGGATTTTAGTTATCAGATTGATGAAGCTCAATATTTCTTCTCAGTGATCAATTTACACATGAAATGTTGTGGGGATGGGGAAATTGAACATGAAAATGAAAACGATGAGGAATTCAGGCGGTACGGTGCGAGTATTACTTTAAAAAATTATATTGATGCCAGTATGGATAACGATAATGTAATTATTGTCGGTGATTGGAATGATCTAATCGTAGAAGAAGTTGAATCGAACAATGTTTTTATGAATTTTATTGAAGATGAAGACAATTTTATGTTTGTTGATATGAGTATTGCCAATGGCTCAACAGCAAATTGGTCATATCCATCATGGCCAAGTCACATTGACCACATTCTAATCACCAATGAACTTTTCGATGAATTCCAGTATTCATTAATTTCTACCATTCGAGCTGATGATTTCATTGATAATTATTTTACTGATGTTTCCGACCACCGTCCTGTTATGTGGAAATTTCAACCGAATTTCGAGTAAACGTTGAATCCATTTTTCATTTTACTTTTTACCGGTTTTCTGATTTCACAGGAAGCGTCTTTTGTTAAATATTACAAGTCCAAAGATGATGTCATCAAAGGAATCCCCATGGATGCAACGGATCGTATTGGGAAAAGTCACATCCGTGTTTTTTATGATAAAATGAACAATATGGTGTCAAAAGGGTGGATGGATGAAACAGACAAATTGTTGAAGGAGGAAGTATTTGAATACAATGAAGATGGCTCCATTTGGAAAAGGGGTCTCAGGACCGGCACCGGTCATACAGAAAAACTTTACATTTATGGCGACAAAGAGGATGTTTCAAACGAATTCATTCAATATGTCTACTCTAACAGAAATGAAAAAGAATTTTTTGACCGAATAACAGTTTATGAGTTTCTATCTGACAGTTCCATTGATAACTACCAATTTTTTAGCATTGATTATACTCCATTTGGAACAATTGAATACCATTTTTCAGATGATAAAAATGAAAAGTCTGAAAAGTGGATTCGACTTCCCGAGAAAAAATTAGTTAGGCAATTTCAATACAATCATTATTCCGATACCGATGATTACGAACTCCTTGAAATTGATTCAATGGGGACTGTAATCAGTCATGTTGGTTTGAACTTATCTATTTTTTCTGGAGAAGAACTTTTAACCTTAACAACCAGTGGTAATGTGTTGGAGGAAAGTAAACCCATTATCAGAGAAATTCGTGAAAGAAAAGCTGCCGGTTGGAAAATGCCGGAAGATATTAAAATTGATTTTCAGGATGATTCTGAATTTTTACCTGATAAGATTACCCTTAATAATGATGAAACTTTAGATGTGGATCTTGTAGTTGTTACTGATTTGTATGCTAGGTTTCGATTATTGGGTGAAAAAGAAATTTTAACCATACCTCTTGTATCGGTCAGTGAAGTGAAAAAACGGGATGGAACTGTTATTTACCCAATTTCTTTTTAAAGAATTGATAGACAAGCTTGATTTTAGGGTTAGCACAAATTATATTGGAGGCGCTGTGAGAAACCGATTTACGTATCTCTTGATGATTTTATTTTGTGTTTGTGTCCAGGCGCAAGATTATCCCGCACCGACCAATCTGATAACAATTCCGACAGCAGGTGTGCTGGTTAGGGGTACCTACACGGCAGATGCCCGCATTCAAAATGGAGGCGGATTAATCTTTGGATTGTCTGTGGGAATTACTAACAGGTTCATGTTTGGACTCTCCTACGGCGCAGGGAATCTTATCGGTGATGACAGCTTAAAATGGTATCCCCGTCCTGAAGTCAATTTAAAGTACCGACTTATTGATGAAGACATGTCCAAACCGGGAATTGCCATCGGATTAGAGACTCAAGGGCTAGGAGAGTTTTTGGATGCCGATACATTGAATAGGTACAGCACAAAAGCATTGGGTGCTTATCTTTCAATGAGTAAAAACTGGAAATCACCGCTGGGTAATGCGGGGCTTCACGCCGGAATTAATTATAATTTTACTGAGCAGTTGGATGGTGATAAAGATATGAGCGCATTTGCAGGTTTTGATGTGGAAATTAACCCTGAACTTTCTTTTATTATGGAATACAATGCAGCACTTAATGAAAATGCTATGACAATCAGGAACATTGCCCTCAGCAGAGGCGGTTACCTGAATACCGCAATTCGTTGGACATTTGTAGATCACCTTCATATTGAACTCGAGTTTAATAATCTGCTGTTCAACAAAAAAAATGAAAGTTTGCAAACATTCACGCGGGAATTGAAAATCACCTATATTGAATATTTTTAATTTTTGGAGAGTTACAGTTTGAGAATTCTAATTTGGTTTAGTTTAATATTTTCTATTACATTTGGCCAGTCGCGGCTGGAAATAGGCATGAAAGCTCCGGATTGGGAATTTCCCGATGCTGATGGGACAATGTTTACCATGGGAAATTGGGCAGGAAAGATTCTCCAGGTAAATTATGTTGACCCGGACGAATCAGAAATGAATGAAGCATTTAACGATGCGGTTAAGCATGCTGTTGATGTGGAAAAAAGAATTGAGAGAGATACGTTTCAGGGGATTGGTGTTGCAGACTGTGCATCGACATGGAAACCTAATTTTGCAATTAGGCTTATCGGCGGCGCCAAGGCAAAAAAGTATGATACCACAGTTCTGTTCGATTATGATGCAGTCCTCAGGGATTCATGGGGACTAAATAAAAATTCTTATAGTATAATAATTGTTGATGAAGATAGAATTGTCCGTGTTCTGGAGCGGGGAAAAATTCCTAAAGAGCGGTTTGAAGAAATTATCCTGACAATTATCGAATTGCAGGAATAATTTTCGTCATTGCAATCTTAAATGACTAATATAAAGGACGTTCAAAGTGCAAAAGGTATACAAAAACTGGAGAAACGGATTGACCGTTATAATCATATCCTTGAATTAATCAGAACAATTGCCAGTTTGCTTGCCGGTACCGGAGGGTTGCTCCTCATTCTCAAATTTCTCGGAATCATCGATTTTTAATTATTGTTAACATCCCGAGAAATTCTCGGGATTTAGATTCGTGACCAATCTCAAAGAAACTCACCTAAATTCTACTCATATTTTCAAAGGAAGATTACTGGACGTTTGGTCAGATGAAGTTAAACTTCCCAATGGACATAATTCGGTGAGGGAATATATCAAACATCCGGGAGCGGTTGTTATAATTCCTGTTTTGCCAAATGGCAGTTTGTTATTGATTAGGCAGTTCCGCTATCCCATGAGTGAGCTAGAAATTGAACTTCCTGCAGGCAAAATTGATGAGGACGAATCTTTGGATGAAACAGCCAATCGTGAACTTAAAGAAGAAACAGGATACATCTCAAATAAGCTCACTCGACTGGCAGAAATTCATCCCTGCATCGGTTACAGCAATGAAAGAATGTGGCTGTATCTAGCGGAAGATTTAACTGAGGTTGGTGCTGAGCCAGATTCCGATGAATTTGTGGAATTGATGCCTCTGTCATTGGACGAATGTATTGCATTGTTGAAGCGTGGTGAAATTAAAGATACCAAAACAATAGTGGGTCTTTTTTGGGCGGAAAAAATTCTGAATGGCAAATGGAGTCCACAGCAGACAAAATAAAATTCACTGAATTTATCCGCTCAACCTCTTTGAATTTGGGTTTTGATAAAGTGGGATTTTCAAAGGCGGGGTCTATTGGTGAAAATGGGAGGAATCTGAAAATCTGGCTTGAAAAAGGATACCAGGGCACCATGAATTGGATGGAAGAACGGTCTAAGGAAAGGACTGACATCAGAAATTATTTCCCGGGGGCAAAGAGCGTTGTATCATTGGCAATTAATTACTTTCATGGTGAGGCAAAAGGTGAAATGAAATTATCCAATTATGCATGGGGAGATGATTACCATAAGGTAATTAAGAATAAATTGTTTGAACTTTTATCAGAAACAAAAAATCAATGGCCGGAAATTCATGGGGTTGTTTGTGTAGATACGTCACCGGTTATGGAAAAGGTGTGGGCTCAGAAATCAGGGATAGGTTGGATAGGTAAACATACCAATTTGATTACCAGAGATTTGGGTTCGTGGGTGTTTTTGGGTGAACTGATTTTAGATTGTGATTTGGACTATGACTCCACGTTTGAGGAAGATTTGTGCGGGTCCTGCACTGCTTGTATTGATGCATGTCCAACCGATGCAATTGTTGATGACTATCTTCTCGATGCTAATAAATGCATTTCATATCTGACCATTGAACATAGAGGGAATTTACCTGAAGAAATGGAAGATCAACTTAATGGCTGGATTTACGGTTGTGATATCTGCCAGGAAGTCTGTCCGTGGAACATCAAATTTGGAAAAATCAGCAAAGAAAAGTCCTTTGCGCCAAGAGAAAAAATATCAAATATGAAACGGGATGATTGGGCATTATTTACAAAAGATGACTATATAGAATTATTTAAAAACAGCGCTGTAAAAAGAGCAAAATACCGGGGACTCAAAAGAAATATTCAATTAAATACAGATACAGAATTTCCAAAATCATAAGACTACCATGGAGCTAATTAAAATATCAGATTTGAATTCAATTGATGACCACTCAGGGAAGGTTGTAATGGTAGAAGACTCTGTTATTGCGCTATTCAAAATTCAGGATGAATATTTTGCTATTGATAACGTTTGCCCCCACAGAGGAGGTTCACTTGGTGACGGTGAAGTTACCGGTGTTATTGTCAGCTGTCCTTGGCATGGTTGGGAAATAAACTGCAAAACAGGTGAGGCAGTGGAAAATCCGAATATAAAGGTTAAACGCTATGAGATAATAAAAAAAGAGGATGGTATTTACATTGAATGGGAAGAGGATTGATCATTTGGGTTCAATATTCAATTCCTTCAATGCATTTTTCCATTTCTCCAACTTTCCACGCGGTGTGCTTTTCACATTTCTCCATTTATGAACCATTTCCGGCTGATACCTCATTTCATTCTCATACAGTCCTGCTGCTGAAAATCCCCAATCATACTGGGCAGCCACCAGTTTAGCCACTCCCACTGCTGTTGCATCTTTTAGCAGAACACCTGTTACAGGTGTTCCCAAGATATCAGCAATGAATTGAAGTAGAGCCGGTCTGGCGGAACCACCGGAAGCGAGTATATCTTCAATTTTAATATCAGTATTTTCCTCGATTATTTCACAAATGTCATGGATGAGAAATCCCACTGATTCCATGGCTGCCCGGAATTTTGCATTTAGACCGGCATTATGGGAAAAATATAAAAAAGCAGTTTCAAATGATCCAGTCCAGTAAGGTGCTGCAATTCCGTTGTGTCCCGGCACTAAAATTCCTTCTGTTTCATCATGGCACCATTCATCCCAGTGCTTTTCCGGCTCATCCAGATTTAAGTTGGTTTTCAACCACTGCATCAGTGATGAAACACCATTGATAGTGCCCTCCAATAGAAAAATTCGTTCTTCGTTCGTTGAATATAGTACATTGCTTAAAAGAGAAGGAATGATGACAGGTTCTAGCCCACTGTTCACCAGTACAGATCCTGACATACCCAGGTTCAGCCCAACATCACCTTTATTTTCCCGATGAAGCCCAACCAGTGATGCCTGCTGATCACCCATAACACAAAGGATCGGAAGATTGGATTGGCTGTCAGAAACTGAGCCAAAGTTAGTACAGGTTGAAACTAATTCGGGTAGTACATCAGGATTAACTTCAAACATATCAAGCAATTGATCGTCCCATGACATTGAATTCAAATTTAACAGAAGTGACCTTCCTGCGATGGATTCATCAATGACAGCATTTCCAGTGAGAGCATGGGTGATGTACGAACTGAGTGGTCCGAAAAAGACATCTCCGTTTTTCACTTTGGATTTTAGATCATCATTGTTGCGAATCGAAAATAGGTATTTGGGTCCTCCGAAATGTGCACTTAGCGGAATCCCTGATTTCTGTTGTATGAATTCCCCCTCTGATTCAAATTCTTTTACCAGTTCAGTAGCTCTTGTATCCTGCCAGCTGATAGCAGGAGTTAAAGGTTTGGCGACTAATTTATCCCAAAAAAGAAATGTTGAGCGCTGAAATGCCATACCCATTCCAACCAAATGGAAGGAATTTTCCGCGCAATATTCTTCTGCTCTGTGAATGAGGTTTTTTACAGAATTCAGGATTTCTTCCGTATCCATCTCCATCCATCCAGGTTTGGGGGAAACAATGCTGTGTGAAATTTTTTCCTTAAAAATGATCTCCAGGTGATTATTAAAGAGGAATGCCTTTGAAGCGGAGGTTCCCTGATCTATTACCAGAATAGCAGGATTAGGCATGTTTTATAAATGAGGTTTTTCCGGGATTAGGAAATGGTGATTCCGTAGGTAGTTTCAAATTCTTCGGTGGGAATCATGCGGATGGCATCCCACGTTAGTTTGGTGCAAACACGGGCGCAGATCTGGCATCCTATACATTCATCAAAACGGATTTGAACCGGCGGAATTGGAATGTTGTATTTTTCATCGGGAACCGTTTCAATACAGTCTACAGGGCAGAATGGAACGCAAACCTGGCATCCCGTACAACTGTCTTCATCCACAACAGCCATAAGGCGCGGTTTTTTCTTTTTTCGCCCCGCTTCTTCGCTTACTTCGGGAACTGACTTGTAATGGTTGTAAACTTTTTTTGCCATAATTCTTTTGGTTTAAGCCAGTAAAGTTAGGTCAGGGTTCAATCAGTTTTCAAGGGAAATCCTAAGGTTTATTAGATATCACACTCATCATTCCTCGATGACTGAATCCTGCTACCCCGCACAATGCTGCCCCAATTCCTATAAAAAGGAAAATGGTGCCAATAGGAACAAATTCTGCAACGGGTCCGATAATCCCGGCAGAAAGAGCTGTAAACCCAATTACGGATAAATTGACCATGGAAAAAAGACGCCCTCTCAAATGATCCGGTACCACAGTTTGGATAATTGTGGTACGTGAAATGGTGATCATTGGAATACCAATTCCATGGATAAAAAGAAGCAGTTTTGTGCTTGTGTAGGTGTGAATGAAAAAGAGAATGCTGTAGGTCAGTCCATCAAGAATCATTCCCCAGAAAAGTACCCGGGAAGGATTGATATTTTTACAGAATTTCCAGACAATTAGCGAACCGATAATCATGCCACTAGCCATAAATGCTTCAACTGTGGCAAAGGCAGAAAATTCCAGATTCAGAACTTCCCGAACAAAAATGGGTGTTCCTATCATGGCAGGACCCATAATGAAAAGGTTATTTATTGCTGTGAGTAGAATAAGATAAGCAAGCGGTTTGAATCGGAATAAAAATTGGAGACCTTCTTTGAGTTCGTACACATGTGTGGCTCGTTTTTCATTATTTGTAATTGTTTTCCCCGAAGACCGGATGAGAGCGATACAAATCATACTTGCACCGAAACTGACTGCGTCAATGGTGAACAGGTGAAAAAGTCCCACGACTGAAACAAGCAAAGCAGCCAAAACCGGCCCCGTGAGATGTGCAAACTGCCCTGAAGTTGAAATGAATGCATTGGCTGATGTTAATTGATTCTTATGCACCAGTGAAGGAATTATGGAATCTCGTGCAGGATAAAATAGAGTTCCCGCACTTGCTACAAAAAATGCAATCAGACCGATTATTACAGGTGTTGCTGTACCGGAAAAAAGAAAGAAAACCAACGATAGAATGAGTCCCATTCTTATAACATCACTGTAAATCATCACTTTTTTTCTGCTGTACCTGTCGGCAAAAACACCTGCTGGCAGGCTGAATAACAAAGCAGGAAGGTAGACACTAAATGCAATCATTGAGGTTATGGTCTTTGATCCAGTCATCTCGAGAATTAGCCAGGGTAATGCAATTTGATAAATAGCATCACCTGCATGAGAGATTAGGTGTCCGACCCACAACAGCAGGATTGACACGTTAATTGATTTAATTTTTTCAAACATGAAGGTAAGAATCTGTGGTATTCCTAAATTATTTCAAAATTAAATCCTTTCGTATAAATAAAATTAGTTAAAATTCTTTCGAATATTTCATAATGGCGGTAAATTAGTATAGTAATATTTGATAAAGTAGATTTTGTTAACTTACAAAGAACGTTATTTCAGGAGAATCCAATGACATATATCATAGCTGAGCCTTGTGTTGGTGTTTGCGATACTGCATGTGTTGAAGTCTGTCCGGTTGATTGTATTCATTATACACAGGATGATGCCGGAGAAGAAATTAAGAAGAAATTAGAGGCGGGTGATGATATTGAAGGTCTGATGCTTTACATTAATCCGGAAGAATGTATTGACTGTGGAGCGTGTGAACCTGAATGTCCTGTAGAAGCCATTTTTGAAGAAAGTGAAACGCCGGAGGAATGGCACAAATTTATTGCAATCAACTATGAGCATTTTGGACAAGAAGCGCCAACTTAATTGCATGTAGAATTCTTTGGGTTCACAAAGGTCTTTTACCTCATTTTCAATTCAAATAGTACAATTCTTATTCATTTAGACAATTTACTTATTGGTTGATTGTTATTCGAAAACAATCATATTAATCTAGATAATTCCAACTAGAAGTGAGCAGCATCCCTAAAAAAGAAGATATTTTTGATTTATTGAAATCGGTTAATTATCCCGGTTTCACGCGGGATATTGTATCCTTTGGTATTGTTAATAATGTCCAAACTGAAGGTGATGAAATAATTGTCCAGATTCAAATCACTTCTCTCAAGGAGGAAACGCTCTCCGAAATTGAAAATGGCATCAGAGAAGTTCTCTTGGAGAATACACCATTTAAAAAAGTTTCTGTTGATGTTCTGCCGCCGGCTACAGGGAGGCAGGTTCAGCAGCCGGGGCAGCAAGCTGTTCAAACAAATATCCTGCCGGATGTAAAAAGAACCATTGCTGTTGCCAGCGGCAAAGGAGGTGTTGGGAAATCAACTGTGGCAGTAAATCTTGCAGTCGCACTGGTTCAAAAACAAAAGAAAGTGGGACTTCTTGATTTGGATATCTACGGCCCCAGTCTTCCTATTTTGCTGGGATTTAATGAAATGCCCAAAACAACGGAAGATAAAAAACTTGTTCCTCTTGATAAATTCGGAATGAAAGTTATGTCCTTTGGTTTTATCAGCGGAAACAAAGCCCCAGTCATTTGGAGAGGTCCAATGGTGGCAAGGATGACAGAGCAGTTTTTCAAGGATGTTGTTTGGGGTGAGTTGGATTATTTAATCCTCGACCTGCCGCCAGGAACAGGCGATATTCAATTAACGCTTGTTCAAAAATTGAAACTGTCCGGTGCGGTGATTGTCACTACTCCTCAGAACCTGGCAGTTTCAGATGTAAGAAAAGGTGCCGACATGTTCAAAAAAGTGAACACTCCTGTTCTGGGGGTCATTGAAAATATGTCAGGATTTCAGGTTTCCGGTATTGCCAGGGATAAAGAAGGTAATCCGCTGGATAGTATTAATTTATCATTTGCTGAAATGGATTCATTCAAAGATGTGAAAACGGATTCAGAAGGTTTATTTCGAGTTGGAATTGATTTATTCAAGCGGGGTGGTGGCTCGAAAGAAAGCACACGGCTAAATGTCCCCCTCCTTGGCGAGATCCCCGTTTCGCAGGAATTAATGACTGCCTGTGATTCCGGAATGCCTTTTGTCATTCACGATCCGGATTCAGATGTAAGCAGGATATTTTTCCAAATCGTTGAAAAAATTGAAGAGGGTTTGCTGAACCAATCCAAAAAGTGATTTTCACTTTTTAGCGATGCATAAAATGAGGATGAATTGTTAACCGTTATTTCAATCATAACATTTCTTTTATTTGGCATTCTTTATCCTCTTTTTTTGTGGGTTATTGATCTAAAAAATATTGGACATGGATTTTTCCGTTTTAACCTTGGATTAGCCGTAGTTATCAGCAGTATAAGCGTAATTTTTCTATGGCTAATTGAAATGCCGCTTAATACGAGGATTGCATCATCCTTATGGCTTCTGAGTAGTCTTACCGTTTTGTGGTTTTATTGGGACAGGAAAAACATAAACCTTTGGGTACTAAGTGTCCCTTCTGTATTTGGAGCGCTTGTATATAGACAGGTTACGAGTGATCTGATATCATCACAATTACCTCTTTTGGGTGCGTCACTTCTTGGCGGGAGTATAGTGTGCGGTGCATTGTTTTCTATGATATTGGGGCATTGGTATCTTAATGTGGTTAATCTACCCATCAAACTTTTAAAAAAATCAGTTCAATTTCTTTTAATAGCCATACTGATCAGAATACTATGGGATATTGGAACTATAGTTGGTGGAACTGTTGAAGTTGGAAATGAAATTGTATCTATTCAACATTTCATTTTTTCAATTAATGGAATTTTTCTTGTTGTTGGGATAATGTTTGGAATTATTCTACCTATAATATTGTGTTTTATGACTTTGAAAACAATTGCCATTCATTCAACACAATCTGCAACCGGATTGCTATATGTCATTGTGATTTCAATTTTAATGGGTGATCTATTTTTCAAATATTATTATTTGCAGTATGGATTGTTTTTGTAGAAGATGATTATTGCAAGAGAATGCGGAGATTGCAGTAAGTATTATAGAATCGATTATAAAAAACAATCCTCTATACAATGCCCCTACTGCAAAAGAGAAAAGAAGGAATTATCACTGGATAGTAATATTTTTTCTCAATGTATTTTTTGTGCAGGGACGAAATTTTACAGGCAAAAAGATTTCAACCAATTGATTGGTTGTTTGATTGTTTTAACAGGTGCAATTTTAGTACCCTTTACCTATGGAATAAGTTTACCCATTTTAATATTGGTTGATTGGATTTTGTATTCCAGGGTTGGAAATATGGTTGTTTGTTACAAATGTAAAACAGAATTTATAAATACCGGTGTAATACCGGATAGCATAACAAATTTTGATCATCATACAGCAGAATTGTATGAAACTTGATGGCACAAAGTATTGTTAGTGGCATCAGGGAAGTATACACAATCAAAAAAATGAATGAAAAAGAATTAAAGAATCAGATTCAGTCCAATGGAAAGATGCCAAAACATATTGCCATCATCATGGACGGCAACGGAAGATGGGCAAAGAGCAGAAATTTATCCAGAATTGAAGGACACAGAGAGGGAATTAATTCAGTCAGGGAAATCACAAGGGAATGTGGAGAATTAGGCCTGGAATATTTGACGCTTTACACATTTTCCATTGAAAATTGGCGGAGGCCTGTTTTGGAAGTTTCTGCTTTAATGAATTTACTCGTAGACACAATTCGAAAAGAAATTGACGAATTGATGGGAAATAATGTGAAGTTAAGAATCATTGGACATTTGGATGGACTTCCTCAAAAGCCGAGGGAAGAATTAGTTGCCGGAATGGAACGATTATCCAATAATTCCGGTTTAACCCTCATACTTGCGTTGAATTATGGCGGACGAACGGAAATTGTCGATGCTGTAAAAGAAATGTGTGTTGATTTAGAAAAAGGTAACATATCAACAAATGATTTATCAGAAGAAAAATTCAGTGAATATCTCTATACAGATGGGATTCCCGAACCGGATCTATTAATCAGGACAAGTGGAGAGTATCGGATTTCTAATTTTTTATTATGGCAGCTTGCGTACTCGGAAATTTATTTTACCGAAGAATATTGGCCCGTATTTCGTCAAAAACAATTGTATGAAGCAATCCTTGATTATCAGCAGCGAGAGAGGCGTTTCGGAAAGGTGAATGAATAGTCCAAGAAAATATTATATGAAAAAGTTAAATAAACACCTGTTATTTATCCTCTGCTTCACCGCATGTATCAATGCTCAGAGTGTCGAACTCATTGACATAATTGAAGTAAATGTGGAAGGGAATGAATCGGTTTCACCTAGAGTGATAAAACATACCGCCGGACTTGTTGACAGTTCAAGTATCATACCGGGTGACTTTTCGAAATCAGTAAAAAGACTCTGGTCCACGGGTCTATTTTCTGACATTCAGATTCTTCTGGATGATGAAACATCTGATGGTATCTACATCACAATCCAGGTTGTTGAAAATCCAATTCTCGGTAAACTTCAATTCTCTGGTAATAAAAAGAAGAAAGCAAAAGATTTTGAAGAGGAATTAAGTTTAACAACCGGCCAGAGAATTCAGCCGCATAAACCAAAAGAAAGTGAAGAAAAAATTAAAGAGCTTTATCATGAAGATGGATATCTGAGGGTAGATATAAGATCTGAACTGGTTGATACCAAAATTGAAAATGTGAAAGATATTTATTTTCACATTACTGAAAACAAAAAGGTAAAAATCAAAAAAATTGAGTTTTCAGGGAATGAAAAATTTTCAGATAGAAAGTTAAGAAAGAAATTGAAAGACACTAAGATTCAAAAATGGTATTTATTCTGGCGGTCTTCCTTTGATGAAAATGAATTTGATGAAGATAAAAAGCTGCTTTCGTCATTCTATAGAAATGAGGGTTATTATGATTTCATGATTATGTCAGATTCAATTCATTATGATGAAGACGGCAGACGAATGAAAATTGAAATTGATGTGTATGAAGGACCTAAATATTTTATCAGAAATATCAGTTGGGAGGGTAATATTCTTTCTGACGAAGATCAATTGATGTATAGAGTTGGTCTCCGGAAGGGTGATGTGTTTAATGAGGAAAAGTTTAATCAGGCAATATACGATAGGGTTCAGGGGATTTACATGGATAAAGGATACATTTACAGTCAGATCACGCCTGAGATAGTACCCATCGGTAAAGATTCGCTTGATGTTCATTTCGTGATAACTGAAGGTCAGCAGGTTGCAGTCAGACAGATAGATATTTGGGGAAATACAAAGACAAGGGAAAATGTAATTCGAAGAGAATTAAAACTTTATCCGGGTGATATTTTTAACAGGGAATTATTGATAAGAAGCGCACGGGAATTGATGATATTAAATTATTTCAGTAATGTTGAACCGAACGTAGTCCCTGTTGATGAAGATGAAGTTGATCTCACATTTACAGTTGAAGAAAAATCTTCTGACAGAGCTACTGCTTCAGTTGGATTTACAGGAGAGTATGGATTAACTGGCGGTGCAGGACTCGAATTCAACAATTTTCTGGGTAAAGGCCAACAAATTAATCTCAGCTTTCAGGAAGGGACACAATACAGGGTTCTGTCAAACAATCAAGCATCAAAGTATCGTTCCTTTTCTATGAGTTTTACAGATCCAATGATCAACGATACTCCAAATCTTGTTGGATTTTCCCTTTACTATTACCTTCGCGGGCAGGGTGCATATTCCTACAGCATACCACTCGACAGGGAGATATTCGGTTCTTCAGTCCGTTTGGGCCGAAGATTGAGATGGCCTGACAATTATTTCCGGGCAACTTGGGTCGTTCAGGGATCGAAAAAGAAATATAGTGGTGATGAAGAAATACTGGAGGAATATGTTTCCGGATTTGAAGAAACGAATGGTCTCAGCGTTTCACAGCATATTCGCAGGGACAGCAGAAACCATCCAGAATTTCCATCTCTTGGTTCGGTGATGAACTGGACATCAACTTTTTCAGGTGGATTCTTAGGTGGGCATGAAAATTTTCACAAGCATGAGTTAAAACTTGACTGGTATTCACCTCTTTTCTGGAAATTTGTTTTAACAACTTCCGTGCAAATGGGTGCTATAAAGGAAATACCTCCAAAAAGCGGTACACGGTCAGTTATTCCGTTGGATGAAAAATTTATCATGGGTGGCACAGGAATTCCTTATGGCACTTTGATGAGAGGTTACATTGATAATACGGTTGGACCTTATTCCAGCGGTCCCCTGGGAGGTCTCGTTAAACTGAAATATATGGTGGAGCTACGGTTTCCATTTTCAGAAAATCCGACTATGTACGGTCTATTATTTGCAGAAATGGGGAATGTATGGAAAGATTTTTCAAGAACCGATCCCTATGAATTAAAAAGGTCAGCCGGTGTTGGAATCAGAATGTTTATGCCTATGATCGGGATGCTGGGTTTTGATTACGGATATGGATTTGATGATGTAGATGCGGACTTGGATACGGTGCCGCAAGGTTGGAATTTTCATATCCTTTTCGGAATGCCTTTTTAGGTAAATTCGTTCGTAATTTCAGAAGTTTCCTATCTTAGAAAATTAGGATTGTTATTTAAAATAAATATTAAAAATAAAACAGGAGGTTAATGTGAAATTAATAAAACAATTTATTTCTCTTATGGTGTTGGTGATGATTCCGACATTATTACCTGCCCAGCAATTGAAGATTGGGTATGTTCAAGCAGACCGTATTCGAACGGAGTATGAAGAATTCCAGGAAGCCGAAAGAGAATTACAACTGGAATTCAGTAAAGTTCAATTTGAATATCAAACTATGACACAGAGGTTGGACAGTTTAAACAGGGTTTTTGAGACTCAGCGCCTCATGAGTACACCGGACTGGCAGCGAGAAAAGGAACAAAAAATCAGTCAACTTGAACAGCAAGTGCAGGATTTTCAACTGAGAAAAGTTGGACCGGAGGGTGAACTTTATAGAAAACAGCTTCAGGTTGAGAATGAAATCATACAAAAAGTGCAGCAAGCTGTAAGCAAAGTGGCTATAGATAAGGGGTATGATTATATCCTTGATTCAATTGCACTACTTTATGGAAAACCAACTCATAATCTTACAGATGATGTTTTGCATGAATTGAGGAATTTGAGTGGCGAAGAGGGAAATTAATTTTGACTTCATTAAAGGAGTTAGCTGACTTAATTGATGGAGATGTAGAGGGTGATCCGGGATTAGAGATAAAAGGTGTTTCGGATATCAAAAAATCAACCGAAGGATCGATTTCCCTTTATCATGATAAAAGGTATCGAAAGTATCTGGGTGAAACAAAAGCTTCAGCTTTGGTTGTCTCAAAAAAGGAAAAAGTCGATAAGTTTGATTTAATCCGTGTAGAAAACCCGCTTTTAGCGTTTACAAAAGTTATTGCTTTTTTTACTCCTGTTGATGAAAAGGAAGATGGGATTCATCCAACGGCAATTTTAGCCGAAAATGTAAAGATAGGAAAAAATGTGATAGTAGGTCCCTGGACTATCCTAGAAAAAGATGTGGAATTGATGAATGAGGTGGTGGTGGGTGCACATTGTTATATTGGATCAGATTCAACAATTGGAAATTGTTCATCCCTTTTTTCCAACGTTATTCTCTATGAAAAAATCATTTTGGGTAAAAATGTGTTAATACACAGCGGCACTGTATTGGGAGCCGACGGATTTGGCTTTGTGACAGAAAATGATGAACATGCAAAAATTCCCCATACTGGCGGTGTTGAGATCAGGGACAATGTTGAAATAGGTGCGAACTGCGCAGTCGATAGAGGAACTTTTGGGAATACAGTGGTTGGTGAAGGATCAAAACTGGATGATTTTGTGCATGTAGGTCATAATGCCCAGATAGGGAAAGGATGCCTAATTGCCGGTAAGGTAGGTATCGCAGGTAGTTCCGTCATTGGGGATTATTCCGTTTTTGGCGGGCAGGCAGGTGTAGTGGATCATGTGGAAATTGGCGAAAGATCTAAGGTGGGCGCTCAGTCAGGGATTACAAAATCAATGCCCGGAAATCAGACGTACTCAGGAATGCCTGCACGAGAACTGCATCAAAAAATAAAAGTCGATGCACTTGTTAATAAATTACCTGAAATTGTGAAAAGACTTAAGGATCTTGAAGAAACTGTAACAAAACTCAAGGAAAATAAATGACAGCTTTTCAGAAAACAATTCAATCTCAAATATCCTGTGAAGGGTTTGGATTGCACACCGGGCAAAAGTCAGCTATCACTTTTAAACCGGCAAATGAAAATTCAGGAATTCAGTTTGTAAGAAAAGATATTGATGATAAAACTGTCATTCCTGCATTGGTGGAATATGTGGCGGAAACTAATAGAGGAACTACATTACTAAAAGGTGGAGTTAAAGTCGATACAGTGGAGCATGTACTCAGTGCTTTGAATGGCGTTGGGATTGATAATATTAATATAGAACTGGATGGACCGGAACCGCCTATAATGGACGGTAGCGCAAAAGTGTTTGTTGACATATTAACTGATGCCGGAATCAGGGAATTGAATTCAGAGCAGATGCCGTTGATCATTGAAACACCGATCCATTTTTCATTACAGGGTAGAGATAGCACAATGGAAGTAATACCTTCGTTTGAAGCATGTTTTACCTACAAAATTGACAACAAGGAAATATTTGGTTCGCAGGAAATGACACTTTTCACCATGGATGATTATACAACCCAAATTGCAGAAGCCCGTACATTTTGCTTTTTAAGCGAGGTAGAGGCGATTTACAATCACGGATTAGCCAAAGGCGGCAGTTTGGAGAATACGATTGTTTTTTCAGATTGTGATTTTGAGGATGTAGATGTAAATATCCTGGGAAAAGAATTTGGATTAACGGAATCTCAAATGTGCAATTCCATTGGCGTTGTTGGAGATGTTTCCCTGAGATTTGAAAATGAACCAGTAAGACATAAGCTACTGGACCTCATAGGTGATTTAACATTACTTGGGCGGCCAATTCAAGGACACATAACAGCAATAAATGCAGGTCACGAAATGCATATAGAATTTATAAAAAAACTAAAGGAAGATTACTCGCTATGAGTTATTCGGAAAAAAAATTGAGTTTTGATATTTCAGAAATTCAGAAAATTATTCCTCACAGGTACCCTCTATTGTTGATAGACAGAATTGATGAATTGGTTCCGGGCAAATCAGTTAAAGCTACCAAGAATGTTACAAACAATGAGCAGTTCTTTCAAGGTCATTTCCCCGGTCAACCTGTGATGCCGGGAGTAATGATTCTGGAAAGTATGGCACAGGCAGGTGGATTTTTGGTGTTGTATTCTGTAGAGAATCCGGAACAGAAACTGATGTATTTATCAAAGATTGAAAGTGCCCGGTTCAAACAAATGGTAATTCCTGGGGATCAACTGGAACTTGAATTAAATTTGCTGAAATTTCGATTGAATACCTGCAAAATTGAAGGAAAAGCTTTTGTGAATGGAAAGGTCGTTGTTGAGGTGGTATTCTTAGCATCGGTTGTAGATAGAGAAGCGAATGAGTAAATCAGGTTCAATTCATCCAAGTTCTATTGTTTCTTCTGATGCTAAAATAGGAGATCAAGTAAAAATTGGTCCTTACAGTGTTATTGAAGAAGATGTTTTAATCGGTGATAATTGCCGGATAGGAAATTTTGTTACACTAAAAAAGGGTACTCGGTTAGGTAATGGCTGCCGAGTTTTTCATGGTGTTGATATTGGTGAAGAGCCACAGGATTTTAAATATTCAGGAGAACCAACCACAGTAGAAATCGGTGAAAATGTAACTCTTAGGGAATATGTAACCATTCACCGCGGCACAAAGATGAGAGAAAAAACAGTGGTTGGAGATAATTGTTACCTCATGGCGTATGTTCATGTTGGCCATGATTCTATTTTAGGAGATAATGTCATTATCGCAAACGGTGCCCAGCTCGGCGGACACGTGGAAGTGGATGACCACACATTTATTGGTGGTTTAGTTGCAGTTCATCAGTTTGTGAAAATTGGAAAGTATGTCTGTGTTGGCGGTGGATTTAGAGTTGTGCAGGATGTCCCTCCGTTTATACTCGTAGCAGGTGAACCGTTGAAATTTTCAGGATTAAATTCTGTTGGATTGAGAAGAAAAAATTTTAATACATCCATAAGAAATACAATTAAAGGCACGTATCAATTATTATTTGATTCAAATAATAATGTGAGCCAGGCAGTTGAAGAAATCAACAAAGCGTATCCTGACAGTCAAGAGGCAAAAGAAATTATTTCATTTGTAGAAAACAGCAACCGGGGAATAGTTTAAAATTAAGGTAATCATTATTTATCTCCTTCCTTTTTGGATAGGTCATTTTATTTTTTCCCAGGTACCCGATTACGATATTAATTCTGAAACGAGTGAAAATGAGATTTCGCCATTTTTCAAAATGATCTCTGTTCAAACCAGCCACCATGGGATATACCCTTATGAAGAAAATTTCCGTACTCAGATAGGAATTCTGGGTTTATCCGGGGCATCTCAAAATGATGATGATCTTTCAATGGTATCCGGCAAGGGAGGCATATTCCCCGCAATTGAATTGGGGTACTGGGTGACTTCTAATCTTCATTTTATGGGAACTTATTCTTCATTTGTTAATAATGATGATATTGTTTTTTCCACAAGTTACGGGTTTGAAGTTTTCTCGAATATAAAAAATGACACTTCTTATCCGTGGATGTTTTCATTCCAACAAAGGACCATTGAAGGGCAAGATGATTTTTTATTGAAATCATTGGATGCGGGAGTGTTAAAACAAATTAATGTGAGTAAATTTTATACTTGGCTCGGTGCTGGAATCACCATGTTTGATGCAAAAATAATAATAAGTGAAAATAACTCAATCCAAAGCAAATTGAGCGGACAAGTAAACACAATTCGATTTGGAGTGGGAAGCAGATTAAAGAATTTCTATGGAATTAATTTAGGGTTTAAAGTCCATTCAAAAATTGTGAGTGGTTATTTAGGATTTCACAGGTTTTTATAAATATGATAAAATCAATTTCAATATTAGGATCTACCGGTTCCATTGGCGAAAACACGCTGAAGGTTGTTGACCACATAAGCAGTGAATTTAATGTAAAATATCTGACTGCCGGAGGAAATGCTGAAAAATTAGTCGATCAGGCGCTGATGTACCAACCGCAGTCAGTTGCAATATTAGATATTGAGAAATATGATGAAGTTTCGCATCATTTAAGAAAAAGTGAGATAGAAGTGCTCAAAGGCAGAGAAGGAATTTTGGATATTGCATCTAGAAATGATATCGATTTAATGGTAAATGCATTGGTGGGAAGTTCAGGCATGGAACCCACTGTTTTGGCTTTATCTGAAGGAGTAAATGTAGCGCTCAGCAATAAGGAAAGTATGGTAATGGCCGGTGGTATAATCAGTGAAATCAGGCAAAAAACAGGCGCAGAAATTTATCCCGTTGACAGCGAACACAGTGCTATTTGGCAGTGCCTCACAGGTGAAAATAATAGTGAAATTAAAAAAATCATCTTAACCGGGTCAGGTGGTCCTTTCAGGGAAAAACCACTAAATGAATTTGCCTACATTACCGTAGAACAGGCGTTGAACCATCCAAACTGGAAAATGGGAAAAAAAATTACCATAGATTCTGCAACCATGATGAATAAGGGGTTGGAAGTCATCGAAGCATTTTGGCTGTTTCAGGTGGATATTAACCAAATTGAAATTGTGGTTCATCCGCAATCAATCATCCACAGCATGGTTGAATTTGTGGACGGTTCGGTGAAAGCGCAATTGGGACTTCCTGACATGAAAGTGCCTATTCAGTATGCATTGACTAATCCGGAAAGAAAACTGGCAGATTGGGAGTCAATAGATTTCACCACCACTGGCAAATTAACGTTTGAAAAACCCGATTTGGAGAAATTCCCATGCATAAGAATTGCATTTGATGCATTGGAAAAAGGCGGTTCAGCACCCGCAGCGTTAAATGTAACAAACGATAATACTGTTAAGCAATTTCTGGATGGTAATTTAACATTTTCTCAAATTGCAGAAATTAATGAAGCTGCCATTTATGAACACGAATGGTCAGAGAATCCTGATCTGGATTTTTTAAAGAATCTGGAGATTTGGGGAGAAAATTTTGTGAATGAAACTGTGAAGGAAGGGAAACTGGTATGATAACGATTCTGGCAGCCATATTTGTGATTGGCGTTTTGGTTTTCGTCCATGAATCCGGGCATTTTTTAGCTGCGCGATCCATTGGTGTGAGGGTGGACAGATTTTCTCTTGGATTTCCACCGCGCCTTTTCACATTTACACCCACTGATAGAGGTTGGGTATTCAACTTGTTCTTTTTTACCCGAAGCAATAAAGGAAAAATTGAGTGGGGACCAATATGGACTAAAACAACATCAAGAATTCCTAAAAAAGTAACGGGGACTGAATATTGTATAGCTCTTATTCCATTAGGTGGTTATGTAAAAACTGCCGGAAGTATTGATGAAAGTTTGGATGATAAAATTACAGGTGCCCCTGACGAACTCACTTCCCAGCCGAGATGGAAACAGGCATGGGTTATTTCTGCCGGTGTCCTTATGAATTTTCTGCTGGCTATCATCATTTTTTCCGGATTGACCTACTTCAATGGTATTCCAGAAAAAACCAATGAACCGGTTGTCTTGGATGTAAATCCCGGACTTCCTGCTTCTGAAGCCGGTATCATTACGGGAGACAGAATCGAATCAATTAATGATGAAAAGATAGAAACGTGGGGAAAATTAACAGAAATCATTCACGCCCGTCCCCTGGAGCCAATTAACGTTCAGTGGCGGAGAAACAGTGAGTTTTATTCGGCAGACATTGTAACGCAGAAAGGAATGATATTTGTTAATGATGAAGCAAAGGAAGTGGGATTGATTGGAGTTACAGGCGGATATATGATTCGCGATGCATCAGTTATTGATGCTGGGGTGAATGGTGTAAAAAAGACGGGATTCTGGCTTGGGATGATTGTGAAATCATTAAAGATGGTGATAACCGGGGAAGCATCGGTGAAAGAATTGGGAGGTCCCATTACCATAGCGAAACTTGCTGGGGAATCGGCTAAAGCAGGAATGTCAGCCCTATTTTCTCTTATGGCAATCATCAGTGTTAACCTTGCCTTTATTAATATAATGCCTATTCCCGGACTGGATGGGGGGCATTTATTGATTATTGTGGTGGAAGGTATTATCCGCAGGGCACTTTCCATTAAAACAAAAATGGTGATTCAGCAGGTGGGAATGGCGTTGTTATTACTCTTAATTATACTTGTATTCTATGTTGATATCAGCAGGTTTTTCTTTAATTAACTGAAACTTTTTTCAGTTTTAATATCATTGTTCCAAAACTGGCATTTGATTCAATTTTCACCGGCAGTCTCCTTTTGTCATCGGAAAGCCATATTGTCATATTACCCTTGCTTTTTAAAAGTGATTTTCCTTCCCGGAAGGGTTCAATTACAAAACAGTTAAATTTACCTGCCGGTACTTTTATTTTTTCTTTGTGGTGTACGATTATTTTAAAAACTGTGAATTTATTATTATCGAACGTCGTGTATGAAAATAAATCACCTACCTTTAATGGTACTGTCCGAAGATAGTAAATCATAGAATAAGGATCTCGAATTTCCTGGGATACCGGGAATTCCCTTTCCTCAGTGGTAATTAAAGAATCTTCATAATTGATTGTAGCTGAAAATTTATTTTTATAATTACGCTCCCGAATATCTTTTCTGAATTTTCTGGTGAAAAGTTCTTTGGTGTCTACCCACGTTTCGACCACATCTCTCACTTTAAATAAACGGTCAATGATTTTGCTGCTTTTAACATTAAATGAAATATGAAAGGTTTCAAATCCATCAACTGTTTCAATAGCCTTTATTTTCAGCTTTGCAATGCCGGCAGGAATAAAATTTATTTTAGCTGAATAGTGTAATGATTCGCCTATATCAAATGGATTTAAAGTCTGAGCTGAGGTAAACCCAACAAAGCATATTCCTAATATGATTAATTTTTTCGCCATATTACTGTATTTCACTGTCTAGTTTCTTAAAATTTTCACTTCTTTATCCATTAGGTCAAGAATTTTTGAGCCGGATGAGGGAGGCAGAATTCCATCATCAATGATCATGTCCACTGAATTCTTAAACTTGGTGATTATTTGGTCCGGATCATTTAATGGTTGCTCCCCCCCTTTATTAACACTGGTTGTTGTAATGGGAAAACCAAGCTTCTGAACCAATGAAGTTGGACAAAGGTGATTGGGAATTCGTATGCCAATACTTTTATTTGGTCCAAGGAGGTTGGCAGATAATTCAGATGAGTCAGTTTGGAGGATAACAGTCACTTTTCCGGGAAGTTCATTTTCAATCAGTGTTTGATGCTCTGGAGTTACTGATGCAAAACGATTCAGCATTTCCAAATCACTGACTATGATACTCCACGGTTTTTTTCGCCCCTTAAGCGTGGAAAGTTTTTTTAGGGCAGAATCGTTCGTTGCATCTACACCAAATCCATACAACGTGTCCGTAGGATAAATTACGATTCCTCCCTTTGATAGAATGTCAACTGCCTCTTCAAGCCAGTCATCGTCTGCATATTTTTTTATATTCACAATTAAATAATCTTGGTTAGTTTGGTTTTGTTTTCCATCGACGATGAAACCAGAAATATTGTTCCGGTCTTTTTCTGATTTCATTTTCCAGCATGTGATTGTATCTCTGCATAATAGTTTCGATTTTATCATATTTATAGGTTGGAATCGTATCAAATTTTAAATGCCATTTACCACTTGTGTTCATATAGCAAATGGTCAAAATCATTGGAGCGCCCGTTTTCAAGTGGAATACAGCTGCCCCTTTCGGTGTGGAAGACGGAATATTGAAAAAATCGAGAAAGACCCCTTTTTTTCTGAAATCCTGATCAGATGCCAGTGCAAGAATTTCGCCTTTTTCCAGGACATTCGCCAATTCATTAAAAGGCATATTCCGATAAAGTAAGGTAGCGCCGGTGAATGACCGGTGTTCAAAAAGAAATTTATTCGCACCTTTATTTTTCAGCCGTTGAATAATACAATTAAGTGGATATCCATTTTTTGCAAGCCAGACTGGAATTAATTCCCAGTTTCCAAAATGACCTGAAAGTAAAATGACCCCTTTTCGCAATGCCAAAGCATTATCAAGGATTGTAAGATTTTCCACAGTTAATTCCCTGTCAAAGTTCATTGAATTGTGTCTTAAAGCTTCAATGAATGTTATTCCGAAATGTTCATAAAGCTTCGGAATTAAATTGTTTATATTTTTGATTGGATATTCCGGCATGGCTTTTTTTATATTTTCAAGCGCTTCATCTTTTCGATAGGTATAAAATCTATAAAGGAACCTTCCAATAAACATCCCGGCATTTCTGGATGCGCTTCCGCTCAGACTCGAAATGATATAACTTAATATTCTCAGAAAATAATACATGGGTAAGTATTCGATTACAATTTGATTCTTTGTTGAGGCAATTTATCGGTACTTCGATTCAGGAATCAAGATATTTTCCAAAAAGAAAAATAAGAATGAAAACTAAGTTTGGAAACCGTTGACTTTTGCTGTGGGTGGGAGTAAAATCTAACTGTCATGAAGTTCAGATATTTTCACATCTATTTATTTCTATTTTTATTTTCACACCTCCATTCGGATATCGTTTACCGCGTTCCTGTCCAGAGTACCATTGACTTGGGACTTCCATCTTTCATTGAAAGGGCGGTTGAGGAAGCAGAAAATGACGAAGCTGTCGCAATTATATTTGACATAGATACATTTGGAGGACGAGTTGACGGCGCTACACAGATAAAGGACGCTATTCTTGATTCCAAAGTGTTCACGGTTGCATTCATTAACAGACGCGCCATTTCCGCAGGTGCGCTGATTTCTCTTTCCTGCGAAAAGATTATTATGGCAGGAGGTGCTACAATAGGCGCCGCTACTGCGGTAGATTTATCGGGGAAAAAAGCAAGTGAAAAAGTTATTTCCTACATGCGGGAGGAAATGGCATCCACTGCTGAAATCCGAAACAGGAATACCATGCTTGTCAGCTGCATGGTGGATGATTCTCTCAGTTTTACGCACTTGGTCTTTGAAGGTGATTCTGTGGAAGTGACCGATCTGGAAGGACGAAAACTGGGAAAGCTCATTACCTTGACAACAGAAAAAGCACTGAAATATAACATTGCAGATACCACCGCTGAATCATTCGAAGATGTACTTTCTCTCCTTGAATTGAGTGATGCAGAAATCATTGATTTGAGTATCAACTGGTCTGAAAAACTGGTGAGGTTTTTGACAGACCCAACTGTCAGTTCACTTCTTATGACATTAGGTTTTCTTGGATTATTGTTTGAACTACAATCCCCGGGGTGGGGAATTCCCGGCACGGTGGGACTCATTTGTCTTACACTGTTTTTTGGCGCTTCCATGATTACTGAACTGGCAACCATGACGGAACTGCTCATTATCCTTGTAGGAGTTGTCCTGGTTCTCGTTGAAATATTCTTAATACCGGGATTTGGTTTCGTGGGCGTATTGGGCGGATTTGTTATTATGGGTGGTTTGTTCATGATGTTGTTACCTCAACATCCCTGGCCGGCAGATATTTCTTCGGCCACATGGGGTTTTACCATTGGAATCATTGGAGCAATCATTGCTGTTTTTTTGATGGGGAGAATTCTTGTGAAGTCTCCCTTCTGGAAGAAAATTACACTTGCTACCAGTGAAAAAAGCGCTGAAGGTTACAGTACCTCTATCGGACTGGAAAACCTGGTGGGAGAATCAGGTATTGCTGTCAGTGACCTTAGACCTTCCGGATGGGTGATGGCAGGGGAAAAGAAGATATTTGTGGTAACAGAGGGTGAATTTTTATATAAAAATGAGCTAATTACAATTTTAAGCGTTGATGGAAATCGCGTTGTTGTAAGGAAAAAAGTTAATCAAAAATAGGAGGATTTATGTATATACCTATCATTCTACTTGTTTTAATTGCCGTTGCACTGGCAGTTATTTTCTATTTTGTTCCCATAGGTCTATGGGTACAGGGGTTATTTTCTCTCAGTTTTGGGAAAATCACCATCATAAACCTGATTGGTATGCGTTTGAGAAAAGTTCCTCCAAAAATTGTTGTTCACGCGGTTATCAGCTTGCATAAAGCAGGTCTTGATCAAATTAACACCGATATGCTGGAAACACATTATCTGTCAGGCGGGAATGTGCCTAATATTGTTCTTGCATTAATTGCCGCAGACAAGGCAAAAATTGCGCTGGAATTTGCAAACGCGGCAGCCATTGATCTAGCCGGGAGAGATGTAAAAGGTGCAGTGCAGACCTCTGTTTATCCAAAAGTGATTGACGCTCCTGTTGAAGGAACCCTGGCAGCAATCGCTAAAGACGGTATCGAAGTGAAGGCGCGGGCAAGAGTCACGGTCCGGACGAATATTCCCGGTCTTGTTGGCGGCGCCACAGATGAAACCATTATCGCAAGAGTGGGTGAAGGAATTGTCAGCGCAATCGGATCATCAGAATCATACAAGGATGTACTGGAAAATCCCGATTCAATTTCAAAATTTGTGTTGGAAAAAGGGCTGGATGCCGGTACTGCCTATGAAATTTTAAGTATTGATATTGCCGATGTGGACGTTGGAAAAAATATAGGCGCTCATTTGCAAGCTGATCAGGCGGAGGCAGACCTCCGTGTGGCACAGGCAAGGGCGGAAACCCGCCGGGCAATGGCAGTGGCTGCTGAACAGGAAATGACAGCCAAGGTAGTTGATATGCGGGCAAAAGTCGTTGAAGCTGAAGCAGAAGTCCCCATAGCAATGGCGCAGGCATTCCGGGAAGGGAATCTCGGTATCATGGACTACTTTTCAATGAAAAATATTCAGTCAGATACGTCCATGAGAGAATCAATTTCAGAAGAAGGGAAAAAAGATAAACCGGAAGGACCTAGGAGCTAAAGGGTAGAGCTGTGGAAATAGGAACATGGATAATTCTGATTCTTTTTTATCTCGTCTCCGCGCTTTTGCGGAAGCGCCGCCGTGTACCTCAGACAGAAGAAAAAAGAGTTCCTGGACCTCAATCATTCACTAGCGAAGAGGATGAAAGGGAAGTCCTTCCGAGTTGGCTAAAGGAGGCGTTGGGATTTGAAGAGGAAACTGCCGAGCAAGAAGTGAGGAGGGAAGAACTTCAACAAATCATTGAACCGGAGACTGAAGAAGAAATACCCTTGGAACCGGGCATTCGAACCAAAGCCGAACCCGAAGTTCGGGAATTTTCTGAAAAAAGGGATTGGACTCCTCAAAAGGTGCGTTTAGGTAAGGGTGCTAAGGAGATTCGATGGATGCTTAAGGAGAAAGAAAGTTTAAAAAATGTAATAGTACTGAAGGAAATTCTTGGTCCCCCGAGAGCATTTAACCGCTATTCCTGGAGATCGTTGAGATAAATTTACTGTTTATTAAATATTCTAAATAAGTTCTTTATAAATTTCATCTACCTGTCTTTTCAGGTCTTGAAGTGTTCCATTATTGTTGATAACATTATCTGCCATGCTCACTTTGGATTCTTCCGGTAGCTGAAGTTCCATTCTTCGTATCACTTCTTCCCTTGACAAATTTCCCCGCTCCAGCGCGTGTTGGAGCCGGTGCCTGTATTGAGCGGTAACAATGATGACATAATCAAGATGCTGATCCAGTCCCGATTCGTAAATAAGCGCAGCGTCTACCACAAACATTGAATATTTACCCATTCCGGAAATATTTTTAAACCTTACATCGATGGCATCAAATACAAAGGGGTGAATAATTGCATTTAGTACTGCCTGGTTGTCTTCGCTTGAGAACGCAACACGGGCAAGTTTTTTGTTACTAATCATCTTATCCGGATTTTGAATGTCTGAACCAAATTCCTCTATGAGCTGCTGCTGGATGTTTTCATTTTTTACAATAAGCTTTTTTGCTTCCATATCGGCATCAAAGACATAAGCGCCCAGTTTTTTAAAATGTTGGCTTGCCAGACTTTTTCCGCTTCCGATTCCTCCCGAAATACCAACCTTCAACATTTTCGATTTACCCAGATTTCTCTTTTAACTCAGCTTGAATTTTACCGGTGATATCATTTACCGAACCTTCACCATTTACCTCGGAAAGTAACATTTTATTTCTATAAAAATCAATAAGTGGAGATGTCTGATCCTGATAAACTTTCAATCGCTGCAGGACCACATCAGGATTGTCATCATCCCTTTGGAATAATAAACCCCCACAATTATCACATTCACCCTCTTTTTTTGGTGGATTGAATATTAAATTGGTAATGGTTTCGCACTCTCTGCAGGTTCTCCGGCTGGAAAGACGTTTGACAAGTACATCATTGCTTCCTGAGAGATACACAACCAATTCAAGTTTCTGCTGATTCATTTCTAACATTTTTTCCAATCCTTCCGCTTGAGGGACTGTTCTTGGGAAACCATCTAAAATATACCCCCGATTTTCATTATTCTGCTGTAGTTTTTTTGAAATCATATCCAGAATCAAATAATCAGGAACAAGTTTCCCTGCATTCATAAAAGATTGCGCTTTTTCACCGAGAGCTGTTTCCTGGTTTATTTCCTCTCGCAATATGTCTCCTGTGGAGAGGTGAGCTAGATCCAGTTGATCAGCTAAGATTTTAGCCTGTGTTCCTTTCCCGATACCTGGGGGACCTAAAAAGACGAATTTCATATTAATACTTTTTTATCAATTTTATGAATCAAATCAATATCCCCGCCAATGAAGCTGTAATCCATGATGCCAGCGCACCGCCGATCATTGCCTTCAGCGCCAGTTTGGCGAGGTCTTTTTTTCGATTTGGCGCCATCCCACCGATCCCGCCAAGCTGAATCCCGATTGAGCCGAAATTGGCAAATCCACAGAGGGCATAGCTGGCGATGATGGCTGTTCTGTCAGACAGCGCTCCCGCTGTTATCAATTCCCGGAGATTGCCATAAGCGATAAGCTCGGTGAATATAAATTTTTCTCCCATGAGGGTGCCCAGCGTTCCTGCTTCATTCCACGGGATGCCCATGGTCCATGCCAGCGGTTTGAAAATGAAACCGAAAATTTCCTCCATGGAGGTACCCGCCAAACCGAGCAAGAAATTCATCAACGAAATAATAGAGACAAATGCGATGAGCATAGCAGCAACATTAGCAGCCAATTTCAATCCGTCGGTGGCGCCCCTGCCGAGCGCTTCCATGGCGTTTGTGTCAACTTTTTCGACATGAATTTTCAAATCACCGAGTGTTTCAGATTCTTTCGTTTCGGGATGGATGATTTTTGCCACAACCATGGCAGCCGGCGCTGACATCACAGATGCAGCGAGAAGGTGCCCAGCAATACCCGGGATGTCCTTCAACCAGATTACGTAAATCGCCAAAACGCCTCCGGCAACAGTGGCAAATCCGCCTGTCATGACCGCCATCAATTCAGATTTTGTCATGCGGTCTATGAATGGCCTCACCATAAGGGGGGCTTCCGTCTGCCCCACAAAAATGTTGGCTGAAACGCTCAATGTTTCCGAGCCGCTGGTGCCCATTGTTTTTATCATAATTTTTGCAATCCATTTCACCACAAATTGTATAATACCAAAATAATATAGCAGTGTCATTAAGCTGGAGAAAAAGATGATGGTAGGCAGCGCCCGGAAAGCAAAATTAACCATTGCTTCGTGGTAGCCCACACCCGGCACAAAAGATTTAAACAGGAAATCGCTTCCCGCATCAGAAAAACTGACAAGCCGCATGAATGCCTTATCCACAAACCCGAATACCGGCTCGCCTACGGGAGTCTTTAAGATTAATATGGCAAAAATGAGTTGAAGTCCCAAACCCCAAAAAACAACCCTCAAACTTATTGCCTTTCTGTTATTGGACATTAAAACGGCAATTCCAAGGAGTACAACTATACCTAAGATTCCAGTCATTTTCATTATTTCTCTGCGTTCATTGCGATTTCATTGCACTCTTTGTGGTTCAAGTTAAAATAACCGCAGAGGTCGCTAAGTTTGCACAAAGGTCGCGAAGGTTCATTTCAATTGTGATTCGTCAAATGCATCGGGAAGCAAATCTGTCATTTTTATTTCCTTGATATTTCCCATGGTATCGGCAATGATAACAATGACATCTCCGCAAACATCCCAGATAAATTGCCGACAGGCGCCGCAGGGAGTAGCTCCGGATTTGGTTACCACTGCAATAGCATTAAATTTCCGATTGCCAGCAGATACAGCGGAACAGATGGCTGCACGTTCAGCGCAGATGGTTAATCCGTAACTGCTGGACTCAACATTGCAGCCGGCAAAAATCTGACCATCTCCAGTTTCAACTGCGGCCCCCACCTTATAATTGGAATAAGGTGCGTGTGCGTTTTCCCTTGCCTCTGTTGCAGTGTGAATTAATTTTTCAGTGGCCATTGTTTTTCAATTTTTATCTGTTTCAAAAGTAATATGAGTCCCACACCTGCAACAAATCCGCCGATGTGAGCGAACCATGCGACACCGCCTGTGGTATCCAAACCTAGGGTGCCTAAACCATTGGTAAGCTGAATGAGAAACCAGAATCCCAATACATAGGCAGCAGGAATACGTAATGTGGTTATGTAGTAAAACAGAAAAGCGACAGTATGCACACGGGCTTTCGGGAATGTAATCATGTAGGCGCCAAGTATGCCGGCAATGGCTCCGCTGGCGCCAATCACAACAATCTCTGATGCGGGATCAATGGCAGTCTGCAAAATTCCGGCAGCAAGTCCGCATGCGAGATAAAAAGTTACAAATTTTGTATGTCCCAGTACACTTTCAATATTGTCTGCGAAAATCCATAGATAAAGCATGTTGCCGCCAAGATGCATGAATCCGCCATGAAGGAACATGGAGGTAAAAAGTGTCATTGTGTAATGCCCAAAATCTGTAGATAGAGTTACGGGAACGACTCCAAAATACCATGTAAATTCCCGCGTTGAAATTGTCTGTAGTAAAAAGACAGCTAAATTAATACCGAAGATGGTATATGTCACGTAGGGAACCATTACTCTCGGGTTATCATCTTTGTAGGGAAATAACATGGTTACAGAATCGAGAAACTGATTTCTTTTTTTGCACTGTTTCCCACCTGATCTTTAACCGTGATGATTAAATTGTGTCCACCCTTTTTGAGTGGTTCCTGCAGAATATACCGGATGTATTTATTTATGGGCTGATACTCACAGAGCAATGTTTTTCCATCCAGAAGAAGTTCGATATCCTGTTCATTTTTTACTCCGGCCAGTTCATCGTTAATTGAAGCGAATAGAGTCCTTACATCTTTAGCAAAATAACTTCCGCCCGGACCGGGAAAAATATCTGTAATGACAGGATTTGTCTGATCTTGTATGACGGCCATTGTTTCAAGACTGAAAACAGTGGTGAAAAACATTTTTTTCTTTTCATTGTACTGCGAAGGGAGGTAGGTCCACTCCGATTTTGGGTCGTAATAGAAAATTCCCATTCTTGAAATGTCTGTAACAGATCTGTCCAATGCAATGGCAACTCTTGCGGTATCCTGCAGGGGCCTGTCGAACGGCTGAAGCTGATAGGCATCGCTGTAAAATGTTCCTCCAGACACATCCACGGGTGTTTCAACATGTTCAATCCAGTAATATGTGGATTCATAAAAAGTACCTGGAAGTGCTTGAATGGAGCATTGTTTATCACCGGAAATGGCAAATGTGGTTTTATCAGGTGAGGACAAACTGCCTGATAAGTTGAATGTAGTTTTCCGCATTGGGGATGCATGCATGGAAACGGTGGCGTTATCAATTCCAATGAGTGAATCAGGCGAAATGGGTTCAGACAGAAATGAAGTGGGACTTACCTGACTCGTTTTTAACATCAAATATTTATTTTTTCCTGATAAAATGAGGTCGGGTAGTTTTGTGATGAAATCATTACTGTTGACCTGAAAAATGACCGAATTATCCAGATGTCTTGTGGTTAAATCAAGATCAGTCACCATATAGTCTGCACCATCAACAAAGACAGGAAGATGAAACGGCTGGCTTACGGCTCCCGATTTGAAAACGCCTGCAATCTGCAGTATGGAATACATTATATTCTCTTTTTTAAATTCCAGAGTTAAACCGCTGTCTGTTATAGTTAGTGCAGTGAAATTGATTCTTTCTTCAACAAATCCGAAATTATTAAACTTGTAGCAGATGACTCCGGTCAAAGTATCTTCGGATGATTTGCTGAAAACAGAAATATTGATGGAATTATCAACCACATTCAACACTTTTGCAGTAACTGACTTTGGGGGTGAGCTATAGAGAATCCCTTTGATCTGAGATTGATTCATGGCTTGATCAAACAGATTAATTGTTATTTGATGATACCCTTCATCGAGTTGCAGCATGCCGTTTGATTTTGAATCAATCATGTCGAGCGGCGGATCGTTGGTTAAATTAAATAATCTGTGATATTCACCTTCGTTGTACCGTCTCAACGAATTGTCTCTTTCAAGTTCAATGAGATGGGACTGATTAAATGGAAATGAATCAAACGTAATAGAATATTCCTTTAAAGTGTCCACCCACAATTCTGCAGTGGTAAAGTTGTATTTATGGGTGGAACCGGTTATTTTGTCAAAAGCTGAAATGTCAATTCCCACAGTGCCGGAAACATGAATAGTGTCAGGGAATTCATAGGATTTTTGATCATTTCGCATAACCGGAAATATTTGTGTCAGAGGTGATCCATTTATTACGGCATCGGTACTCAAAGGTATGATGGCAATGGCATCAGGAACCGGGGGGATATTGTCCTGAAGAGTCAAACCATAAGACAATGGATTGATTGGATTGTTTTCAGCATCCCGTAATTCAAAATGGAGATGAGGTCCGAATGCACCGCCTGTTTCACCGGAATAGCTCATAATTTCTCCTTTTCGAAAGACTATCTGATCCGGCAGAAGATATTTGTCCATTTTGTAAGTCCCGAGATTTTTCTGTTCATCTCTGACCATTGATTCAATCAAAGGGGAGAATTTTTCCAAATGGGCATAAACTGCTGTATTTCCGTCTTCCAATTTGAGGTACAACGTTTTTCCATATCCATCTGAGGACACCTTGATTCTTGAAACATGTCCATTGGAAGTCGCGAAAAGGGAATGTCCGGTGGAGCCGTTTGTTTTGATATCAATCCCCGAATGAAACCGCCTTGGTCTTGTTTCCCCAAAATTGGATGAAATGATTATTTTCAATTCAACAGGCCAAAGATATTCCTGACAAAATATGACCCGACAGAAGATGAAAATTGATAAAATGGTTTTAATCATTGTGTTTGCAGATTGGTAAATATTGATATGAAATTTAGACAAATTGCTCAGACCATTCAATTCTTTTCAGAACGAAAAAGAGCTCAGGAAAGGAGCTCATTAGTGCCACGATTTTGCTTAGGGTAGGAAGGGTTAGCTGGATTTAATTTTTTCCAATTCTTCCTTCATTTTTTCCATATTTACTCGTTGCAAATTTTATCATGCTTTTGTCCTCTGGAATGTTCTAAATTAATCCGAACCAGTTTATAGGATTATTTTAAAAAAGGAGAACCGTAATGAGGAAAAACATTTGGACGATAGCTGTAGTTTTCTGTTTATTTATTAGTAACAATTTGAGGGCACAGGGTGATTTAACCGAACTTGCAGAAAAAAATGCAAAATCATACATCCAGCCATTTATAACAGCATTTGGAATGAATATGAATAGTGGTTTAACTCATACTGCAAAAGTTCATAAGGTACTTGGTTTTGATATAAGTTTAAAAGTTATGATGGATATGATTCCTGATGATGAATTGACATTTAACTTTGATTTAACCGGATTTGATTTTCATTACACGAACCCGCTTGATAGCTCAATTATTATTATTCCTGCATCTGTGTTATATCCAGATGACAATTCAATGCCTACTATTTTTGGAGGAACCGGTACACTTACACCAAATGCAGCGAATGCGGTTGCTTATTTGGAAGAAGATATTGGAGAGGGGGTTGTTAATCCTGATAGCTTAAACCTTGATGATCTCCACATTAGTTTTTCTGGGATTGATTTCTCTGTATTACCCATGTTTAGACCTCAAATTTCTCTTGGCTTACCCATGAATAGTGAACTGCTTCTTAGTTACATGTCATTTGCCAGTGACGATTTTGACAACGGATCATTTTTGTCATTGGGATTAAAGCATAGTCTCGACCAGTATATACCCATGCCGACTCCATTTTTAAATCTTGCTGCACAGGGCATATATCAGAAGTTAGAATTGGGTGTCATTACGAGTACCCACACCCATTTCAATTTACAGGCAAGTGCTGATTTCCCAATAATTTCAATATATGGTCTATTGGGAATGGACAAATCAAATTTAGAAGCCAGTTATACCATAGAAGAAGGTATCTTTGAAGGTGAAAAGATTGGTTTCAGTCTCGATGGTGAGAATGCATTTCGTTCAACAATTGGAGCGAAGTTAAAACTGGCGCTCCTCTATTTAAGTGTTGATTATACCATTGGAAAGCATAATGCAATTACAATAGGTACCGGTGTAACACTAAGGTAGTGTTTATAGAAAAATAAAAAGTGAAAAGGCAGGTCGAACCTGCCTTTTTTATTTTGTGAGGTGTAATTCCGACTGGACCTTCCAGTCTTTCAAATCTGTGGAAATATAATGTGTTCCTTTGTTGGTCAATGCGATAAAGAACTGATCTGATCCTTCCATACCGGGGAGGACAGTGAGAGATATAAAATCTTCTCTTTCCTCAATTCTTCCGGCAAAAGAAAAAGTATCACCTGCTGAAACAGGATTTTTATTTTCCATTTTGTAGATATTGCCGTAATTGGTCAGCAGAACAAATCCCAGAACCGGCGGCGCTACGCCGAACATGTAGTACGCGGAACTGATAATTTGTTCTTCTCCGTTTTCCAGATCGGAGAGTGATTTATTTATTCTCTCCAGCAGTTCGGGAGGTACAGATTCTCCTGACTTTCCCGATGGTCCCCGAGGTCCCATTTCTCCGGGGATACCCTGAATTCCCTGCGGTCCTTCTGGTCCTTGATGACCGGATTCTCCTTTTTTGACTAGAGATGAACAACTAATAAATGCAAAGGTGATTAGGAGGAAACTAACCTGGATTAACTTAATCATGACGCAGGAAAAAGATAAGGCAGCGCTCTTGCCCATGCCATGGACATGATGATAAGAAGTTCTGATATAATAGCTATAGCGAAAAAGAGGATAGCACGCTTTAAAGCATTGTTTTTATAACTGTTAATTTTACCCAATGCATAAACTTGATGGGCAAACATTTCGAATACCTGCCCTTCTCTGCTAAATACATTTTCAAAATGGTTTGCATATTCTACAGGCGAATTAAATTTGCTGATTCCACCGAAATAGGTAGGATTGTCTGCTATATCCATCTCTCCGTTTTTATCATTTTTTATTCGGGGTACAATTACCAATACAAGATTGATAATGGCAAAAAATGCCGAAATAAAATAACTCACCACCATAGCCACGTTGAACCAGTTTATGTTAATTTTCAGGAAATGGATAATAAAAAAGACCATAAATACACCCAGGATTGAAAGCATGGTAAATGCTTTCTGATCCGTTCGCTGCATAATTTGCTGTTCATTTGACAGCACATGGAAGATTGGAGCAATATTGCTTTTTACAAGCTGGGAGTAATCTCTATCATTCATGGGGGCAAAATATAAAAGTAGTAGATATAAAAAACACTATCTCAATTGTTCAATTAGTCAATTGTTCAATTGGTTAATTGTTCAGCCAGTACTGCGGTTTCCACCCATTCCATCTTTTTGGATGTTCCCGTTTCAACGGCTGTAATTTTCAGAATGTAAATTCCAATTCTTGCTCTTGAACTGTTATCCTTTCGACCATTCCAGGTGATGACACCCTCGGCGCCGGAAACAAGATTTTTTGCCAGCGTTCGTACCGTCCGGCCCAACCGATCAAAAATGGTAATGGTCAAGTATGCCTGCGGAAATGGAAGTGAATAGGAGATATAAAGGTTATCTTCATATCCGTCACCATCCGGTGAAAAAGGATTGGGTTCAAGTGAAATTGTTCCTGTTCCAGGTAGTGATTCAATAAAGATGCTGTTTTGATTTCCGGGCGTCATTTTTCCCGGCGCCACGCAGGTACCCCAACTTGATGGGACAGATGAATCCATCTCCGGATTTAATTTTTCCATTGATCTCCCCTCAACTCCCCAGTCATCGGTATAGGTGAGTGAATCCATGACATTCCCGGATGGATCGTACAGGTAAATAGAATCACCTGAATTGTTGAGAGAAGGGAACCCGTTTTCCGGTACAAGGAGGATAGAGTTGGAGGGTAGTGATGGAAGAAGTGAAGAATCTTTGGCAATCACAACAAATGAAGAGGAAGGTGTTTCTATATCAGGAAGTATTTTAATTGATGAAGTCAGCTGATCCGAAATTCCCCAGCCGGAAAGGTTGATACTGTTTTCTGACAAGATAAAAATTTCAATAAATTCAGAGTTATTTTCTTCCGGATAATACATGAATTCGTTCAGGGTCGCCACTCTTTCTGTATATTGAACTGACAGCTCGTAACCTAAAGTATTATTTTCCTGATTGAGATCATCCTCCACGTTCAATTGAATGGTGAGTGAATGATGCCCGGATGAAAGAAGTCCAATATTAATTGACAAGATCGTAGAGTCGCCTGATGCGGTCGGTGTAAATGATGAACTTCCAAGTATCAGAAAATCTTCACTTATTTCAACTGTGCCTGAAATCTCATTCAATCCTTCATTAAAAACGGTTATGTTAAAAGTGATGAAATCGGAGGGAGATGGATTTGAGGGTGTATGAAAAATGCTGTTTTCAGAAATTGCTCCATCTATTTCAGCGGGAGTAACACTGTTTACAAATCCCGGTGTACCCCACACCTCTAAACCGGATGTCCAGTTTTCCGGTTCACCCGGCAAATCAAGTCGAATCCGTTCAAGAGAATATCCCGGCTCAACTTCATCATCCCAACTGACCGAATCGACAATGATTCCTTCGGTGTTTATCAGCTTGAGTGAATCTGTTTTATTCAGAGCATTCCCAATTGCAGGTCCATCAATTTTCAAAATGGTTACCGAATCCGGAATGAGATTAAAATATGGGCTCGAATCATTGTGTTCGTAATCCGCTTCCATGATGAGTCCGAAAGACAAAGGAGGCAAAGTTGTACCCATTCCGCCGTCAACAATCATGTCCTCAGATGAAGCGTCCCGAACAATCCATGAATTCAGATTCACAGAATCGGTTTCCGACGAATTATAAATTTCAACAAATTCGTTGGGATTGTCGGTCCCTTCCGGATCGTACATGATTTCTGAGAGTACAATCTGCCCCACAGAAAATGAAAAGGGAAGCAGCAGTGCCGGGAGTATTTTGAATCGTTGATTAATGTTCTTCCAGGAATTTTTTAATGTATTTCTGAATAGTATCCCTGCAGTCCCGGTAATTATCGAGGAATTCATCGTCGGTACTCCATCCGCTGAAAGGATCAGATATAGACCAGTGGATTCGTTTCACATCTCCCGGAAATGTGGGACATAACTGCTTCGCCGAATCACAGACAGAAATAACAATATCAATCCCTTGATCAAGATAATCCGCCACATGATCGGATGTGTGGTGTGAAATGTCAATTCCCATTTCATCCATGATTTTAATACTCATGGGATGGACTCTGCTGGGATGAGTGCCGGCGCTGAAAACATCAAATTTGTCTCCTGCCAAATTACGCAACAATCCTTCAGCCATTTGTGATCGGCAGGAATTCCCGGTACAGAGGAATAGGAGCTTTTGTTTTTGTGATTTACCGTTCATGAAAGAATTTTTATCACTGTTTCGTAATCCGGTTCCTGACCAATGTGAGGTACCTGTTCGGTATGAATGACTTTTCCTTCTGCATCTATAACAACAACCGCCCTTGAAAATAGACCTTTAAAAAGTCCATCTGTAAAAGTGACACCATAATTTTTGCCAAAGTCATCATCACGAAAACCGGAAAGAGTGATTACATTTTCAATTCCTTCTTTGCCGCAGAATCTGCTTTGTGCAAAAGGGAGATCACGGGAAATGCAGAGAATGACTGTATTATTCAGTTTTGCTGATTCCTCATTGAATCTCTTGACCGATGTACCGCAAACGTGAGTATCAATGCTTGGGAAAATATTCAGCACAATCCGCTCACCTTCATAATCGGAAAGTGTTACTTCCTTCAAGCCGGTTGTCACCAAACGGAAGTCCGGTGCCTTTGAGCCAACAGCTGGCAATTCACCGATTGTATTCACAAGTTTATTTCCAAATCTTACCTGTGCCATGAGGTTCAAATGTGAATAGAATTCATCAATTTTGCAAGTGTTGGTTTTATCTAATTGCCACAAAGTCACGAAGACACGAAGAAAAAATAAATTTATAAATGTCGAATAACGAATATCGAATAATAAAGTAAACGATAAAACAAAGATTCCCCTCTAACAACTTGCCTGTCATCCTGAGGACTGATTCATCTGTACGAAGGATCTACGTATATTAATCGGTAAAAAAAGAAGATCCTTCGCTACGCTCAGGATGACAGCATTCCTATAATTTCCTCTAAAAATCTGCCAATAACCGGACAGGAAGAGTCGGCTTGCCCGCAATGTTTTTAATGGGGGTGTGTTAATCAATCAACCAAACGCTAGATCAGTTGAAATTTAGTCCCATACAACGTAAATTGAGATAGACTTGAATGGGTAAGACAGCCGGAAATTGAAGGGAAAGATAATGGAAATAGATTTCAAAATGTTGAATTAGAAATATGAAAACCAAATTTTACATAATTATTGCTTGTTTTTTGTTTGCCGGTTTGAGGGCGGAAGGAATCCACAAAAAGAAATCTTTTAAAAATCGTGAATCCCATAAATCCCATGTTATTATAGAAAACGATAGAAGAATTGCATCAACATCTCAAATACATCAACAGTTTGGTGTGGAGAAAGATGCAATTGTTTCAAATGGTAAAACGAGATCGAATAATTATTATAATACAAGATCAACAGACGATACCATGTCTTATTGTGAAGAGAGCGGCGGTCAGTTTATTTTTTCACCCGGTGAATATGTGATGATCATGTATCAAATGCCTTCTAACGGAATCATCACAGGTTTTAATATTCCTGTATTTGAATGGGGTGACACCACTGAAACATCAGAGGATAGATTAGAGGTCTCACTCTGGAAAGTGACCTATCCTTATGACTCTGATGGAAATCTATATTCAACAGATAATGTGGATGGTTTTGGTTGGGCAGGTTATGGTTGGGACGGATCTGACGCTTTTACGCCATATTTCATAACTGAAGATTATGAGGATTACTATGGTGATACGGATGATGAAATAGGTCCATGTAATGATACATCACCCATTCCCTTTTCACAGGATTTGGTTTTAGAAAAAGTTTGGCCACTAAATTGCGACTGGGTTTGTCCCACATTACAGCCGGAATACAATCCTGCAGGGCAGGACAATTGGTTTACAATCTCGGATTGGGGAGGGGAACCCGAATTTTTTCAGGATGAAAGGGTAGGAATTCTGGTGGAAAATCAAAGTGCGAATGATTCACTTACTATAGGATTTTATTATTGTGAAGGTCAAGGACTGGTGGAACCGTGGGTTTTTGCCAAATTCTATAATAAGTGCAACGGTACCTCCGGTGAAGGTGGTTGGCACATTCGGCATTGGGTGCTGGATTTCCCATTGGCAGTGGATTTGATAGGTGTACCTTTTCCGCAATTTCAAGATTATACAATATTAGAAACAACATTATCAACTGATGAAAGATATGTGGAAGTACATGCCGCACATGATGATCCTGGCGGAGGTCCAACGGGAATTGATTCAGTTTCTGTCTATTTTACGATTGATGATACCAATTGGACAGAAATAGAACTGGAACTAACAAGCGGAACCATTAATGATGGAATCTGGAGCGGTTATTTGCCTGGGCAGGAGCCGGGAACTCTCGTACAGTATTATTATTGGGCGATGGATGTTTTCGGAAATACAGGAACAACCGCTGGAATTGCCTATTATATTTATCAGGCAAATTCACCGGTACTATTTATCAATAATTCCATTTTTGATGATTGGGTTTGGTATTATTATTTTTACGATATTGTAATACACTACCCATGGTGGAGTGAAGGTTTTGATACTTGGAGCTTTGGTGAAGGGACCTTGGATTTATTTCAACATTATGAGACAATAATTGATTTGGCTGGAGGTGGTCCTCAATTCTGTCATGATTTTGAAGATTTGAGAACCTGGCTTGATACAGGGAATAAAAATTTAGTTGTTGCAGGGGATGAATGGCTGGGTGAATGTTTTTATGGTTGGGAAGTATCATGTGGGGAACTCCAGAATGAACTTAGCGATGGAGATTTCAACCACGATGTTTTTGGAATTTCCGGTTATTATCCCGATATCAATGATTGTACCGAAGGTGATACTACGGGAGTTTCCAGATTAATCACAGTGGAAGGAGATTTGATTTCAGGAGAATTGGCAGATTTTCTTTCAGACTCACTTGAGTTGAACTATGATCCGGGATATGAAATTGGTGCTTACAACTGGCTGGATGGAATTGTTGTGGTAGAAGAAGCGATAGTCCCATTCTGGGGTGTATCAGGCATAATTGATTCAGCAACCGGAATTCCTTCTGGTAATGATACCCTTGCGACGTCAGTTTATATGACTCACTCCAATAACAATCAGACAGCTTTCTTTGGGTTTGATGTTTTAAGTTTAAATACGTCACCTTCCTACTATTGGATTGGTATTTCTCTTTTAGGTGCAATGCCGCAAACACTCCTGTGGATGGATGTGTTGAATATTGAGGACACGAAACCACAACTTCCTTCATCCATTATGTTATATCCTAACTATCCCAATCCATTTAACCCGGTAACGACGATACGATTTTCAGTAAAGACGTTGCATTCAACTTCTTTACAGATATTTGACATCACCGGACGTTTGGTGGAGACATTGATGAGTGGTAAACTTGTTCCCGGTTTCCACAGCGCAATCTGGGATGCATCCGAAGTGGCGAGTGGTGTCTATTTTTGCAGATTAACATCAGGAGGAACACAATCCACACAGAAGATGGTACTGTTAAAGTAGCTTTTACCACAGGGACACTGAAACACGGGAGAATAATCAATGTTGAATAATGAATATCGAATTATGAACTAATCAGAAAAACAAGAAATCCCATATAGAAAGAGGGGTCTCGATTTATCGAGGGGGTGTGTTAACCAATTTTAAATTATCCCGCAGGGTACTGTGTACAATTTTCAATCAAAATCCACATTCCGCAAACATTCAACGGTTGTCTTGAGCATTTGATCTGTCTAAATTTGCAAAAATAAAAATCATTGATAATAAGTATTTATAAAAGGAGACTAATTCATGTTGGTAACAAAACCTGCGCCGGATTTTACAGCAAAAGCTGTCATGCCGGACAACAGCATAAAAGAGATTTCACTTTCCGATTATAGGGGAAAAAAGGTTATTCTATTTTTTTATCCGCTGGATTTTACATTTGTTTGACCCACTGAACTTATCGCATTCAACAACCGATTAGGTGAGTTTGAAAAGCGAGGTGTCCAGGTCCTGGGCTGTTCAGTAGATTCAGAATTCAGTCATTTAAAATGGAAGGAAACAGATGTTAACATGGGTGGGATTGGTAATGTTCAATATCCATTGATTTCAGATTTGGACAAATCAATTGTTCGGGAATATGATGTTCTCATTGGTGCCGAACCTGTAACGGTAATAATGGATAATGAAGGAATTAACACATCAATCGGCGGAGGCGTTGCCCTTCGGGGGTCTTTTCTTATTGATGATGAAGGAGTTATCAGGCACGCTGTTATTAACGACTTGCCTTTAGGTCGAAACATCGATGAAATGCTCAGAATGGTGGACGCTCTCGATTTTCATACCAAACACGGCGATGTTTGTCCTGCTGGATGGCAATCAGGTAAAACAGCCATGAAAGCCACGAATGAAGGTGTTAAAAAATATCTTTCCGAGGAAGTAGGAAGTTTATGATCAAATCAGATGACCAGATCCATCCGGTTTAATGGATTACTCAAAATCTCGAAATAGTCAATAAAAGCTTCAATTAATTCTCCGTGAAGGAATTTTTTCTCAATCAGCACCCCATTATGCAGGCGTTGTTAGCGACAACGTTCACATGGGGATTGACCGCTTTAGGTGCATCAGTAGTATTTTTCTTTAAAACACTGAACAGGCGAGTGCTGGATGCCATGCTGGGATTTACCGGTGGTGTCATGATTGCTGCAAGTTTCTGGTCCCTTTTGTCCCCTGCCATTGAAATGTCCGAAAACGGTCCGCTGCCTTCGTGGCTGCCGCCGGCAATCGGATTCCTGGTAGGCGGTGGAGTCATCTGGGGATTGGACAAGGTTTTGCCTCACTTGCATATCGGATATCCCAAATCTGATGCGGAAGGTATTCAAACCACATGGCACAGAACGACGCTGGTTGTCCTTGCAATTACGCTTCATAATTTTCCGGAAGGTCTAGCAGTTGGAGTGGCATTCGGTGCGCTGGCCGCTGATCTTCCTTCAGCGAATCTTGCCGGCGCTATAGCGCTTACCATGGGAATCGGACTGCAAAATTTCCCCGAAGGTTTTGCCGTTGCCATGCCTCTGAGACGAGTTGGAGTTTCTCGGTTCAAAAGTTTCTGGTACGGGCAATTGTCCGCTGTTGTGGAACCCGTTGCCGGTGTTTTGGGAGCGGTGATTGTTGTCTCATCAACTGCCATTCTGCCATACGCCCTTGCCTTCGCGGCGGGTGCAATGATTTACGTGGTCGTGGAGGAAGTAATTCCCGAAGCACAGTATGAAGGTAATACAGATTTGTCAACTTTGGGACTCATGGCGGGATTTACAATCATGATGGCTTTGGATGTTGGGTTGGGATAATGCCATGAAATTACTTTTACGTACTACCTTATTTATTTTACTGTTCATCATTTTTCAACAGTGCGATTTTTTCTTTCCGGAGGAAGTTGACCCCAATCTACTGCTGGACGGACCCGTTGACGGATTAACCAATGTGCAAAAGGCAACATTCGCTGAAGGTGATGAAGCTTTTGGTCAGAATTTTTCTGCCTCCACCGGGTTGGGACCTGTATTCAACCACATAGCCTGCATCGCCTGCCATGCGGGCGATGGAAAGGGACATCCTTTTTCAAACCTGACTCGATTCGGAAAAGGCAACTCCGACAATTCAGAAGAATTTGACTACATGATAGAATATGGAGGACCGCAGCTTCAAAATCGGGCAATTCCCGGGTATGAGTCCGAAGTCCTTCCTGGTGATGCCACCGGTGTTTCTGAACGGAGCGCTCTCATTGTAGTAGGCGTGGGTTTTCTGGAAGCAGTTTCGGATGATACTCTGCTTGCTTTGGCAGACCCGGATGATGACGATGGAGACGGCATCAGCGGTCGTGTCAATTATGTTAATCCACCTGATTTCTTTGTTCCAAAAAGTCATCATATTTCTGACCCGTACGGAAAATACATCGGTCGCTTCGGCAGAAAAGCCAAAGCCATTGATCTGCTTCACCAGACCTCAGGGGCATATATTGATGATATGGGGATTACAACGGACTTTTTTACGGAAGATTTATACAATCCTTTAGAAGGTCAGTTTACGGGGGACAACGTTCCCGATCCTGAAGTGGGCTCCGATGTGGTGGCGAATGTGGTATTTTATCTGCGTACCCTGAAACCGCCCAAACCGAGAAATCAGGATGACCCGGATGTAATGGCTGGCGACTCTCTGTTTAATGTCATTGGATGTGCCGGCTGCCACCTCCCAACCTTGACAACGGGATTTTCTTCTGTTAGTGTACTGTCTGAAACAGAATTTCATCCCTATACTGATCTATTGCTCCATGACATGGGTGAAGAACTCGCGGATTACTATCCAGAAGGGGGCGCAACGGGAACAGAATGGAGAACCACCCCACTTTGGGGACTTGGATTGATTCAGGATAATCTCGGCGGAATTCCGTACTACCTGCATGATGGCCGGACATCTGATTTGACCGAGGTGATTCGTCTGCATCAGGGAGAGGCATTACAAAGCAGTGATAATTTTGATAATCTGAGCGGAAATGAAAAGGAACAGGTGCTGAAGTTTCTGGAATCTTTATAATGGAAAGCAGAAGGGAATTTTTAAAGCAAGCCGGAACGCTGGGAGTTGTTGCTGCCTGCGGCGGACTGCCTGTCCTGCTGGAAGGATGCCTGCCTGTACCTTATGTGGAATCGATCCGGAAGGGAAGGACTTTAGAGGTTTCTCTACTTTCATTTGAGGATGGAAACAGAATCTATGTGAAGCACCCGGAGTTTAAAGCGCCCATATTAATTCAAAAAAGCAGTGAAATTGAATATTCAGCTTTGCTCATGATTTGTACCCACAAAGGATGCCGCCCGAGGGCTGCTGAGTTTTCTTTAAAATGCCCCTGCCATGGAAGCAGATTTGATCTTAACGGCAAAGTCCTCAGGGGACCTGCTGAAAAACACCTTCCGTCATTTCCGGTTAATCTTAATGTTGATCAACTGGTGATTTCAATCTGATATGAGCCACAGAATAATTATATCGATTTTATTTTTTGTGGGAATAGGTTATGCACAACCGGATTCCACCGTCCATGATATTTATGACCGTCCCTTTGTTTTTCAGAAGGAGAATTTCGCATCCTTCGGCGGATATTTTGAAGCGAACTCAAATTACGTGGTGGAGGAAGGAATTACGGAAGGGTTGTCCTTTGAGGCGAGACGATTTAACATTTTCTTTTATTCGCACATATCGCCCATGGTGCGGTTCTTTTCCGAATTGGAGTTTGAGCATGGTACCGAAGAAATTGCGCTGGAAACTGCCATCGTTGATCTTATGCTTCATCCGCTGTTCAATTTTCGGGTGGGGGTTCTTCTGCCTCCTCTGGGAAGATTTAACGTGCTTCACGACAGTCCCAAATACAACATCATTGACCGCCCTCTCGTATCTACGAAAATCATCCCCTCCACGCTGATGGAAGTAGGGAAAGGATTTTTCGGCAATAAGGAATTGAGTCCCACCACTGAATTCGGCTATGAACTCTATTTTGTGAATGGATTAACAGATGGAATTCTCGATAATGAAGATGGCGCTACCAGAATCGCCTCGGGAAAGAATGAAGAAATGTTTGAAGAAGATAACAACGGGACACCCTCTATAACTGGAAGGTTGGGATTTGAAAGTCGACTTACAGGCGAGGTGGGATTATCATTCTATAAGGGTGTTTACAATTCGTTTATGATGGAAGGTGAAGTTGTTGATGAAAAAAGATTTGTTCAGATTACTGCCTTGGATTTTGACAAACAATTTTCGCGATTAACAATTCAGGGTGAACTCGCAAAAGCAAAAATTGATATTCCTGCAAACCTGGAAGAGATCTTTGGCAGTGAACAGACAGGCGGTTATGTGGATATCGGGTACACTTACCGGAGAGGCAGATTATTCAGTTTTGACGATCTGCAGATGATTGCAACATTTCGGTTCGATAGAGTTGACTTGAATGTGGGTAAGTTCGGTTCCACCAACACAAACATCGGGGATGAAACAACCAGAATTACAGTCTCGAATTCTTTCCGCCCATCTGAGGATACTGCATTTAAAATGGTCTATTTTTATGAATGGCACAAAGATCTGCAGGATAATCTCATTCGGACGGGCGGTTGGCAGTTTGGTGTTGCCACCTATTTTTAATTCCAAATGATAACATTCACAGTTACCACCCACAAAAGAACCGATTTCATTGATATCACCGGCCAAGTACAGGACGAGGTAAGCAAGTCAGGTGTTGAGTCGGGGATTATAACAATTTATGTTCCCCATACAACCTGCGGGGTAATAATCAATGAAAATGCCGATCCCCATGTGGTGGATGATATTCAGATGCAGTTGGAAAAGCTTGTCCCTTTTGAGGCGGGGTACAAACATAGAGAACAGAATTCAGACAGCCACATCAAGGTTGCTATGACAGGGTCTTCTGAAACGGTCATCATCGAAAACGGGCAGCTTGTTCTGGGGACGTGGCAGGGAATCATGCTCTGTGATTTTGATGGTCCGAGGACGAGGAAGGTTTATCTGAAAATTCTTTCCGGCAGCACGTAAACGGAGTAAAATGATGAAATCATTTCGGATAGGTATTTGTCATTCGTCATTCATGTTTTATTGATAAACCCACGACTTTGACAAAGTCATCCCTTCGGGAAAGTCGTGGGTTGCCAGTATTTGAAATATATTTTAACCATTTTAATGGTTTATCAAAGGGTTCTATTATAGAATTAATTCAATCATTTGGTGTAAATTATACCTGGAGGTATTATACCATTTGGTATAAAATATGAAAGACAACATTCAGTGTATTATATGCAGGATCAATTATTTGCGTATTATCTATCTTTTATTGGCGGGCATGTGGCTGCCGGATGGAAGAGTAGGACGTTTCCGGGTCTTTCTAAACTTCTAAAACTATTTCCCAGTAGAAATCATTTATAACTGATTCGCTGTGAAAAAATGTCATTCCCATTGCATAGATACATTGAAAAATGAATATGCAATGTTCAAATATCGTGAAAAAATAATACCCTTTATTACAGAGTAAAATGAATTCATTTCAAATAGTTATTTGTCATTGACTTGCCCGACGTAGATATGGTTTTGGTATTTTGCTCAAAGAGTCCTTTGGTCGTTTTTCATTTTTCATTTTGAGTTTTTCATTAAATTTCATCCATTAAAAGAAGCGTTTGAGAAAAACGAGAATCCTTCCAATGCCGTGCAGATGAAACGGTACATGAAGGACAAGTTTGAATTTTACGGAATTAAAACTCCACTGAGAAAATCGCTCACAAAAAATTTTCTGAAAAAACACGGAAACCCCAGTGAGCAGAATCTGGAAAAAGTAGTTAGAGATTCGTGGCAATTCCCGGAAAGGGAATTCCAATATGCGGGGCTGGATATTCTTGAGCAGTCCGTCAAAAAGAATTTTCACTGTAATGTTTCACTTTTTGAATATCTGGTAACAACTAAATCGTGGTGGGATACGGTGGATTGGCTGGCAACCAGAATTATAGGTTTATATTTTCAGAAAAATCCTGAATTGATTCAAAACCACATTCCGGAATGGAATGAATCTAAAAACATGTGGTTGAATCGTGTTGCCATTCTTTTTCAGTTAAAGTACAAACGAGATACCGATGAGACTCTTCTGTTCAATATCATAAAGAGTCATTCCGGTTCTAAAGAATTCTTCATTCAAAAGGCAATCGGGTGGGCGTTAAGGGAATATTCAAAATCATTTCCGGAGGTGGTGAAAGATTTTGTGGAGGAAAATGAGTTAGCACCACTCAGCAAGAGGGAAGCGCTGAAAGTGATCAACAGGAAAAAATAGTGTTTTAAAATCAGAATTTTAATTATTATATTCATATATGCATATATCAAGTGATTAATTAGGAGAACAAGATGGATTTTGACCTAAAAGTATTTCGAGCTGAAAAGTTAAATCTAACTCAGAAAACATTAAGTGAGTTACTTAAAGTAGAGCAATTTCAGATTTCACGATGGGAAAATAACCCCTCAAAATTACCATTTAGGGTATTTCTCGATCTTTGCAAAATATCAGGAATGACACCTGATCAGTTGGTAGAAGACGTCGAACTTCCCAAACCGGATATTGTAGATTTCGGAAATCCATATAAAGAACGAGACATTAGGATAAGTATGTTAAATGAATACTGCGAAGTTGGTTTAAATCAATTAATTGAGAAGAAAGAAGAACCTGAATTAATTGAAGATTTAATTGAAGAACTTCGAAATATTCGTAACTGTATTGGTGAAAAACCTGTAGTAGCTGTAATGGGAAAATTTGATAGTGGGAAGAGTCGACTTATAAATTGTATGACAGGAATTGATGCAATTGTTTGTCAGTGGACACCAACGACAAAAATAGCTACCTATATAAAACATATTGATAATCGGCCAGATTTTATCAATGAAAGTGTCTGGATATTTAAAAATGGTGATAACTCAAATAAAATCTGGAATTTCAGACGTTACCGTGATGAAAAGTACTGTAAAAAATGGATGTTAGACAAAGGAGGATTCGATATACTTAAAAAATATGGCACTTATGATGTTGAAAATGATAATGAAAATAATAATGCTCATAGTGCTCTTGTATTCATGAAATCTCCTATTTTAAAAGCCTGTGATTTAATTGATCTACCAGGATTTGGGAGCAGTAAAGGAAAGAAACGGGATGAAGAATTAAAAAGCCAAGATGCATTAAAATTTGCGGACTTGGTAATATACATGTCTAAGATTAACGGCTTTATAGAAATCGAAGATATCGAATTTATATCAATGATAATAAGAGAAAAGGCAGGGATCGCACCTATTGAGAAAGAGGAGGATACATTTGATAAAATTATTGTTGTTGCATCACAAGCTCATATTGAATCAAACAAAGAAGTGCGGGATCAAACAATTGAAAAAAGAACAGAAGAATTATTTGAAAGACTGTCAATGAGGACAAAACAAACAATCAAAAAAGCAGGTGGAACACCAACATATGAATTATTAAGAAAACAATTTGTAACCTATAGCCTGGATAATCGTTCTCTTCGAGAGGATTTTAATATTAAACTGAAAAACAGTTTAATGAACAGTTTCCCACCTAAAATTATCTCAATGCAAGATGCAATGATTACAGAGTTTAAGAAACATGCGCAAGATAAATTATCTAATGAAATAAATAAAACTGAATCCATAATGTCAGACTATGATTCGGTTAAGAAACAATATGAAAAAGCCAAATCTAATAGACCCAAAGCTAAAAAGGAGATAAAAGCCATAAAAGAATCGATTAATAAAAAAATAAATTCTTCGAGCAAGAATTGCATAAGTGATTTTGATGATTGGTGGACAGAGAATATTACCCCCCCCAAAGTTTCACGCGAAATTGAAAACAGAAATTATAATAGAAAAGAAGCAACAGAAAGAATCGGTGGAATTATCATGGGCAATATCCAAGATTCTTACCAAAGTATTTGTGAAGAGAATTTCAACAAGGTAAAACCTGATATTGGAAAGCTTTTCAAAGAATATGAAAATCAAGCAGAATTTCTTGCTATTAAAGACCCAGAGGGACAAAATATTCCTTTCGATTATCAGGGTTTATTAAAAGGTGCATTTGGCGCCGCAAGCGTTTTAGGAGGTCTTACTATTTGGGCAAGTACATTAGGCAATTTAGGGTGGTATATAATTGCTTCTAAGGGTGTAAGCCTTTTATCTGCAATTGGGATTTCAACGGGGGGTACGGCAGCTGCAACAGCATTCTTGGCTACAATAGGTGGTCCCATAACGGTTGCTGCAGGAATAGCTATTGCTATTGCAATTGGTATCAAATCATTGTTTGGTGAATCATGGCAGAAGAGACTATCAAAACAATTATATAAAATTATGAAACAAGAGGGAATAAAAAATAAATCAAAAAAAGTCATTAATAAGTTTTGGGAGGACACATCTAATGGTATTGAAGAAGTAACCGTGAATATGGATAAGAAAATTGATGATTATATCCATAGCATGAAAATTACTTTAGATGAGCATGACCCTAAAAAACTTAAAAACAAGATTGATAATTGTAAAGAGTATAATAAATTTTTTGAGGGGTTACCTTGGATATCAATTTAAGAATTACGATACCTATTTGGTTGTATTAGCCACGAAAATGTATTGTATAAAAAATCTTTTAGTAAAATAATCAAGCAAAGAATATAAAGTTGTTAAATGCTCAAAATGTGCCAGCCGAGTATTCAACACTACACTAACTAATGGCACAATAAAGGAGAACAATTATGGCAAGAAAAGATAGAAGCGATCAGAGGGTTGGACCTCATGAAAGGAAGCATGGGTTTCCCCCAGGAACAATCAGGAACCCCAGCGGAAGGAAAACCCGATCTGATAAGAAGATTGGAACAATTCGTAAGGGAAGGTAGAAGTAGTAAATAATAAAAACTGGGCGGGGTCGATGAGGATAAACCCCAGACTTCGCCCTTAACATAAATAGCATTGGGACTCAAATATTTAATATTACCATTCTATCTACTAATCGTTGGATGTTTGAAATTTACAATCGATCCTATATCATCTGAGGATGCAAAATATATTTACTTAACTAATATTGAACACTCATATAATATTTCAGCGGAAGGAATTGGGTATAATACTACCAAGAAAAATATAATTAACCAGATAAGAGATCTGGCGAATGAAGAAGGATATAGATATTATTATGTCTTATCACAGGGAGTTGTCGGAAGATCATTATTAAATCCAAAGGTCAGCATGCTTTTTAAAATAAAATTCTTTTATACAGAAGAAGAATATATCGTATTCCAGAAATCATATAACCCGTTTGGGTTATAAAAATGCACCCTACTGATCCTCCCCTATCAAATAAAATCACTTTAAATTCAGGACGAACAATTACTTTACAAGAAATCTATCAGGAATTAACCTATTCAGGTTTACTTGAAGGATTGCCAACTAATAAACTGAATAAAGAAAGGGTAAAGTCGCAATTTAGCCACCAATGTTAATAAATTACACATATGATAAA
>CAYXUG010000004.1:0-36396 GCA_964468655.1 uncultured bacterium
TGTTTCATTAACAAATGATGGTCCGGTTACATTTGTAATGGATAGTAAAATAAAATAATTCATTAATTTCGGGGGTACTATGGACATAGGTACAGCAATTGGGCTTTTAATGATAAATTTAATTAATTTTTTTCAATTGATATACTTAAAGGAGCAAATATGAAAATTGATTTGAGTACCGCTGTAGGATTACTTGCAGGATTAGGAATAGTTATCATCGGTATTATCGGGATCAAGGGAGACCTTTATTGGTTTGCTAGCCCGTATGGTATTTTAGTTGTTTTAGGAGGAACTTTTTCAGCAACACTTGTTAATTATCCCATTAAAAATATCCTGAGTTTATTTCAAGTAGTAAAAAATGTATTTACCAGTGAGTCGTATGAATACCAAACAGTCATCGAAGAAATAGTAAATAAAGCAGAAATGGCAAGAAAAAAGGGTGTTGCCTCCTTGGAAAATGAATTAGATAAAATTGATGATAAATTTCTCAGAAACGGGATTGAGTTGGCAATCAATGAACGTGATTCAAAACGCCTCAGAACATTTCTTGCACTTGAAATGGATAATATTGAACGAAGGCATGCCAGTGGCCAGGAAATATTTTTCTACATGGGTGCCTATGCACCTGCCTTCGGTATGCTCGGGACAATAATGGGACTAATCATCATGATGCATACTTTCGGCGGAGAGCAAACTGCCATGGGAATGGATGCAATGACTTTTGATATTTCCGAGAAGTTCGCAAAGTTATTAGAAGGAATGGGCATGGCTTTAATCACAACATTCTACGGAGTCTTACTTTCTAACCTCGTATTCCTTCCCATTGGAGGAAAATTAAAGCGTAAGTCCGAAGATGAGCTTATGTTGAGAAATATTATTGTAGAAGGTATAATGAGTATCCATGCGAAAGAGCACCCAATTTTAATTAAGGAAAAATTGATGACTTTCGTTCAAGAGAGCAAAAGACCTGATAAAGAATAAAAATGTCTGTAAAAAACAAAGGAACTACTGCTAATGAGGCCAGAGCAAAAAGTACTGCATGGGCAATCACCTATGCAGATTTGATAACTCTCCTGCTTACCTTTTTTGTTCTTTTGCTGGTTATTCTTAATGAAGAAGAAAAACAAATAGATCGATATATTAATATGTTAATGAACGAAACCTATTCTGAACTAAAGAAAATTGAATCCCAATATTTGAAAGTAACTCGGGAAACAAAAGGTGTAAAACTTACTATGAGTAGTGGACGACTTTTTAAGTCGATGAGAGCTGAGGTCCAGCCTGATGCGCTCCCATTACTTGATCAGATCGGTGCTATTATTCGAGTCTCAAAACTTTTTCGCTTAGATGAAGACCCGAAATATATTTGGTTAATGGAAGTAATTGGGAAATTTGGAAAAGAACTAAATGTTGAAATTCGATGTGAAGGACATACAGATAGTAATCCAGTACCACCAAACTCGAAATTTGTTGATAACTGGGACCTGTCCACAGCCAGAGCGTTAAATATTGTCAAATATATAAGTGATAATTTTCAAATCCCTGAAAAAGAATTTTCAGCAATGGGTTATGGTGAATTTCGGCCTGTTGTCGCAATCGATACTCTTGAGCAAAATTCTACCGTAATTAAAGAAACCCACAATAAAAACAGACGCGTAGAAATTTACCTGGATGCTTTTCTCAAAACCAATGTAATAACACAGTAAGGAATTATACCTATGATGCGATTACTCCTTTGGGTCATGCCGGTTTTACTAATTTCACAGGAAACAGAAACAATAAAAAAAACCTTAATTTATACTTCTCCCCACGCTAATCGAAACAGTGCTCTTGGTCAACTTTACCCCGGCACAACAATCACCAAATTAAAAAAGGACAAATCCGGAAAATTCATAAAAGCTTACCTTGAATTCTACATTCCTATTGAATTCCTCGAAGAAGGGCGTGTCTCCCACCCGCCGGGGATAGTACAAAATGCTGATGATGCTCAATACAAACTTCTTCAAGCTACAAAAGAAGGAAATCGAATTCTGTTATCCTTGGAGGTCACAAATAAGAATCCCACTAAAAATCTTGATTTTTCTCCAATGGCTCTCATTAAAATTATTGGTAAAGACAAAAACAAAGGGGAACTAAACCCTTTTGAAGGAAAACACCAAGCTTTGGCAATAGTTAAACCACAAGAGACAATAACAGCAGAATTAATTTATGATTTTAAATCCAAACCAAAAAAAGTGGAACTAATCTGCACCGGAAAACTGAGCGGGGACCGAGTATTTTATAATTTAGGATTTTAAATTATACTTAATTTTCTTTCGGAATTATCTTAAAAACTTTTTCACCCTTTTTCGCCATTCTGTATTTTTCCCTCGCCAGTCGTTCAATATATACCAAATCATTTTCAAGCAAATCTTTTTCTTGCAATAATCCCAGTTGATCTGCTCTGAGTTGATCTATCCTGCTCAAAAGTTCTTGCTTTTCCATCTTATTTTCGTACAGACGATAAAGACCATGATCACCAATAATGAATAGGACGATGAGAACTACACCCAGAAGAATAAGAAGTTTAACTGCAATCTTATTTAACAGATTCTTCTGCCTATAAAAAGACCTTTTATTTCCTTTTCGGGCTTTTCTTAATCTTACCATTATAAACAAATTATTAATCTATTCGGTATTAAATCTACGCAAAATTTCTTTACCATTGAACTGTGCTGATTGTCCGAGCATTTCTTCGATTCTGAGGAGACGGTTATATTTGCAGATTCTGTCTGTTCTGGATGCTGACCCAGCTTTGATCTGTCCCGTCCCCATTGCTACGCTGAAATCTGCAATCGTCGTATCCTCTGTCTCGCCTGACCTGTGAGAAATAACCGATGTAAAACCGGCATTTCGAGCCATTTTGATTGTTTCAATGGTTTCTGTGACAGTCCCAATTTGATTCAGCTTTATCAAAATCGCATTCATAACATTTTTTTCAATTGCTCTTGATAATCGTTGCGTATTTGTGACTGTAATATCATCACCTACAATCTGAATCTTATTGCCGAGTTGTGAGTTCATGTGCGCCCACCCATTCCAATCATCCTCTGCTAAACCATCCTCAATAGAAACGATGGGATATTTCTCTACCAATTCGCTGTACCATTCTGTCATTTCCATAAATGACCTACGTTGATTTTCAGATTCTAGAAAATAATTATTCTCATTGGAGTCATAAAACTCACTGGCAGCGGCATCAATTGCTAAAAATAATTGATCGCCAATTTTATATCCCGTCTTTTCTGCTGCTTCAAGAATGTATTCAATCGCTTCTTCGTTTGAATGTAAATCCGGTGCAAATCCGCCTTCATCCCCCACTGCAGTACTCAATCCCTTTTTCTTAAGAACTTCTTTTAATCTGTGGAATGTTTCAGTTCCCATTTGTAACGCTTCAGAAAACGAAGAAGCACCCAAGGGGAAAATCATAAACTCCTGTATATCTACATTGTTATCTGCATGTTTCCCTCCGTTAAGAATGTTCATCATGGGAACAGGGAGAAGATTCCCATTTTCTGAAGAAAGATAATGATAAAACGGCTGATTATTAAAATGAGCTGCTGCTTTCGCAACTGCGATAGACACTCCAAGCATGGCATTGGCACCGAGTTTGTTCTTATTGTTCGTTCCATCGAGTTTTATGAGTATTTCATCTATTTTCTGCTGTTCTGACGAATCCATTCCCGTCAATTTAGAGTGAATGATTTCATTCACATTTTTCACCGCACAAGCGACACCCTTTCCCAAGTAACGGGATGCTATTCCATCCCGAAGTTCTACAGCTTCGTACTTTCCTGTGGATGCCCCTGAAGGAACAGCGGCTCTACCCAAACTGCCATCTTCCAAAATAACATCCACCTCAACAGTGGGATTCCCTCTGGAATCCAGTATTTCCCTTGCCTTGATTGTGCCAATATTATTTCTGCTACTCATTTTTTTACTCTCAAATTTTCTTTATTATTTTCAAAAACATCCCTTTCGTGAAAAAAATACCTTCAAATATAGTGAAATTGAATCATCTTAATTAACCTGATTTACTCAACAATTATTGTTTCGCTTAAATAGTCCAAGTAAATTCTGTCTCTGGAACAGGAAGCTCATCCTTTTCGTATGAATTAAAAAAACCAAATGAATTTTGTTTAAACCGATTGATCTTGAAACTTGAACAATATGTCCTCCCCAATTAGAAACCTAACTCGACAAACCTTCATTTATGGAACGGGCAATATACTCTCACGTCTCATTACATTTTTGCTTCTTCCTATTTTTACAAATGTACTTTCACCGGAAGAATATGGAATCGTCACACTGGGATATGTCTTCCTCGGTTTTATGAATGTAATTTACCATTATGGTCTTGATAATGCACTCATCCGGTATTACAGGGAAAATGATAGAATTTTCAGTAAATCCGTTCTATTCTCCACTGCAATCTGGCTTTTATTGGTTTCAAGCACTGTTTTTTCGATTGTTTTATACCTGTTTCGTAACCCCATTGCAGAAATACTTTTCAAAGATTTAAATTATTCAAATATTGTATCACTGTCAGTTTTTATTCTTTTTTTTGATTCAATTTCAATCATATCCAATGCCTTTTTACGGATTGAAGAAAAATCCAGGCAATTTATTATGATCAAACTCGTAAACGTATTAACTACCCTTATCTTAAGTATTTATCTCGTAATACATTTGAATTATGGGGTCACAGGAGTTTTTATCAGTGTAATGATTGCAGCTGTTTTAAATGCAGTCTTTTTGATATTTCTAACCATTTCAAAAATCAGATTTTCATTTTCAAATCTGCTTGCAAAAGATTATGTAAAATTTGGTATCCCTTTTCTTCCTGCTGGTCTCACGGCAATTACCATGGAATTGATTGATCGCTACATCCTTGCAAGTTTGACTGATGTACATACTTTAGGAATTTATTCCGCTGGATACAAGCTTGGAATTTTCATGCTTCTGGTGAGTACCGCATTCAATTATGCGTGGCAACCATTCTTTTTTAAAGAAAGAAAAAGTGAAAATACAAAAATCATTTTTTCCAGAGTATTGACTTATTTTGTTATGGGAAGTGCTGTAGTCTGGGTTTCTGTTTCAGCATTCATTCATGAAATTGTCAGAATTCAATTGGGTGGTTATTCACTAATTGGGTCTCAATTTTACGGTGCAGAACACATCGTACCTGTGATCCTGCTAGGGTATATGTTTCAGGGAATTTATTACAATTTTCTGCCGGGGATATATTTTGAAAATAAAACAAAGTTGATACCGCTTATAATTGGGGCATCTGCAATAATAAACATAACTCTTAATTATATGCTCATTCCTGCTTTCGAAATAATAGGCGCTGCTTTTGCCACGATGGTAAGTTATGCGATAATGGCAATAGTCACTTATTTTATAAGCAGGAAATTTTTACAGGTTTCATACGATTGGAATAAAATTGCCAAGATCGGTGTGACTGCTATTCTAAGTGTAACTTTAATCTACTTGTTCTGGAATATGCTCTTAGTTAAGATACTTAGTTTATTCTTCTTTCTCTTTATGCTGTATTTCTTAAAGGTTGTAACCAAAAAGGAAATTATCAGATTTAATAATCTCATTTTTGCTATGGATAAAGATTAGATGATATCCAGTTTAAAAAAACTGTTATTTTATGCAATCGAACCTCTGGACTTACTGATTCGACGATTAAATGGTAAAAAGGATTACCCACCAATTTACCTGAGGCGGCGAGTAGGACCTCTAAAAGACTTTGAAGCCATCAGCAGAGAATTTTTTATTTATCTGAAACTTTGGTGTAATCTTAAACCTGAATCAAAAATCCTTGATGTTGGGTGCGGGTGCGGAAATTTAGCCCGGCAGTTCAGCTCATTCATTAACGGAGAGGGTAGCTATCATGGAATTGATGTGGATCGAAGCGCAATCAAATGGGCACATGAAAACATCGGCTACAAGAAAAATATTATTCACTTCAGCAGATTAAATACCCGCAATGCATATTATAATCCAAAAGGGACCGAAATAGCAGGAGATCTACCCTTTCCTTTCAAGGATAGCAGTTTTGATATCATCATTTTTAAATCAGTGTTTACGCATATTCTCGCTCCTGAATGCAAATATTACATTAGTGAAATTGCCAGACTTCTCCAACCCGCCGGGAAATGCCTCGCCACATTTTTCCTGTTTGATGATGAGCCATCTCTGGAAGATGGAATCAATCCAAATTTTAAATATGGGGAGGGAGTATGCCGGTACAGGGATGAACATTTGCCTGAAGCAGTAACTGCTTTTAAAAAGTCATTCATTCTGGACTTATTGGAACAGAATGGACTATCTCTTTCTCATCCAATTTTCCCGGGTACCTGGAGCCAACTTTCTGCAGGACTTTCTCATCAGGATATAATTATACTTGAGAAAAAATAACCTCCATCTAAATCCAACAAATGCCCGGGAATGAATAAGAAATTTAACCACGTCCTCTTAGTGTCAACATTTAAAGAAACTTTTATTGATCAGGATATAAATCTGTTGAATCAATTTTGTAGCCTCAAATGTGTAATTGAATCCGGTCCTAAAGCACTAATAGAAATAATAAGTAAACTGAATTCATCACGAGTTGTATTTATCTGGTTTGGTTCCATGTATGCATTTTATACTGTGTTACTTTCAAAAATCTTTCAAAAAAAATCAATCATCTGTCTTGGCGGAGCTGATGTGTCCTCAATTCCGGAAATTGGCTATGGAATCTGGCTGAAGCATTGGAAGCGCCCATTTCTCCGTTTTACCATGAGATATGCGGACAAACTTCTCCCAGTTGCGTCTTCCATGATTCCCATCATCAAAAAAAACAGCAGGTACGATGGAAGGAATATCGAATTTCTTTCCACATGCGTTGATACCAATAAGTGGTCGCCAAATGGGCAAAAGAAAAGGATGGTGTTGACTGTAGGGATTTGCCAGAATGAAGTCCGACTCAAAAAAAAGGGGATTGATTTTTTCATAGAAACAGCTAATCGATTGAGTAAAATCCAGTTCATGATTATCGGTACCACACCTGAAATTTTGAAACATGCAGGATTAAATTTACCCGAAAATGTCAAGGTACTCCCAAAAATGAAGCATGAGGAATTGTTGCAATACTACCAACAGACATTTGTGTATTGCCAACCAAGCAGGTCAGAAGGAATACCCAACACTCTCCTGGAAGCTATGTCCTGCGGGTGCATTCCGGTGGGAACAGATGCGGATGGAATTCCGGAAGCAATAGGTCAAACAGGAAAAGTTGTTCCCGTTGGAGATATTGATTCATTGACAGTAGCCATAAAGAAAACTCTTAGTTGGGAAGATGAAAGAGGTGGTGTTGCAAGGGAACGAATTTTAGAACACTTTCCTCTTTCTAAACGTGCAGAGCGACTAAAGGAAATAATTGCAGAGCTGTAAAACATACTTCAAATGAAACTGTTAACTAAAAATCTTGTTTCTTTGTCAATTTCTGATATGGGGAGCCGATTGATTCAATTAGGTGCTGTTGCCTATTTAGCGCAAAAATTGGGATCTCATTCAATGGGGCTTCTGGCTATTGGTTTTTCGGTGCTTTCATATACAACAATTATAACAAATGCCGGTCTTCCAACACTGGGGACCAGGGAGATTGCAAAAGGTGAAAAAGATCAGTCTTCGTTGATAAAAAATATTATCACTTCTAGATTTCTTCTATCACTCCTTACCATTGTAGCAGCAATATGGGTTTTACCATATTTTTTAAAGGACAGTGGACTAAAAACCATCATTATTATTTACATACTATTTTTATTACCTCACTCATTCTTTTTGGAATGGTATTTTCAGGGTAAAAACAGGATGACTATTTTAGCGGCAAACAGATTAATAGGTTCTGCAATTTATTTCCTATTCATCGTTTTTATTGTTAAAGCAACCGATCAATTAAAAATGGTACCGATTGGATGGCTAATCGGTGGAATCATTCAGGCATTAATAATGGGGTTGTATTGCTTCACTTCAGTGAAACCAATACCATATAATGGACAACCCATTAATTCAAATTGGCAGTTGATTAAAAAAGGGATTCCATTAGGTGTTGCAAACCTGATTTCACAATGTGTTATTCAGTTCCCTTTCATTTATCTTGGTTTTTTTGATTCAGTTAACAGTACAGGAATTTATAGTATAGCTTACAGGATTATTGTTTTCCTTCTCATAATAGACCGTGTGTTTTATACCATATTTTTCCCTCTCATCAGTAAAAATATAAAAAAATCAATTACAGATGCTTCATATCATTTGGATATTTCACTGAAAGTTATATCCTGCATTGTATTGTATTTTTCAGCTGTTTGTATAATTTTGGTACCCAAATTAATTCCTGTAGTATTTGGCTCAGAATTTCAATTGTCATCACAGGTGCTTCAATATTTGATGATTTATTTTGTACTCTCTGTCATTAACACTATTTTCACATCTGCCCTTATAGCAAGCAATAATGAAAAAACTTATACCTGGTCACTGATAGGCGGAGTTACAGGTGTTTTTATTTTCCTTGCAGTTCCGCTGCACTTATCCTTGTTGACTGCAGTCCCCCTAAGTCTCGGAATCTTTCAGGCAGTATCAATGATCATCATGCTGCTGAAATTAAAGAAAATTTTTCCAGTAAGAATATTCAGACGTTTCGGTTTACCATTGATAGCTGTATTCGTGATACACACCATAACTTACATATTACAATTGGGAAACAGCATTTTATTCCTTCTTGGTGTTATTTTAGTTTTACCATTCTTTTTGGCATTTGCATCAGGTTTCAATAAAAAGGACCTCTTATTTCTAAAGAAGCAACTGGTATGAACCTCACCATTGGAATAACAAAAGAACTCCCAGAGTGGTCTATGCTGGCAGGTCAAATTGGTATTCCACTGGTATCAATCGGACAAACTCAACACATAGATCTAAAGGATTATCCACTAATAATTGTGACGGAAAGAGGGGGTATTCAATTAAAGACTGCTTTATTGCAGTATTTGAAATCAGGTGGTTCACTACTTCTTGAAGATGATACGGGAAAATGGTTATTTGGGATTAAAACAACTCCTGCCTATATCCAATACATTGATGATGAAAGCAATTCAACATTTAAAAATATTATCCCAGGATTCATTCGTAAAAGTCTTGTGCTTCCTGAAAACGCGGATTTTCTATCCAGCAATTCAGGGAAGAAATTGATCCAAATTGAAAAGGTGGAAAATGGCGTAGCCATAATACTCCCCGGGAATTTGATAAAAGCAGTTTTGGATACAAAGGTTCAGAGAATGAACTTTTCAGCGCCAGGGGGGTCGCTGTTTCCTTCCGAGCGTGTTGCGCGCACGTCAAAAAATACAATCCTGTCTATTGTGAGAAGCTGTCTTGAGGAATTATTCTTTTCGCGAAATCTACCCTTTATAAATCTTTGGCAATTCCCAAAAGGCGAAAAAACTATTTTCAATTTCAGAATTGATACAGACTTTGCTTCAAAGGGTGATATCGAATCACTTTATAAATTATGCGAATCCTATGATATTCCTGCTTCATGGTTTGTTGAAACCAATAGCCCTCAAGACTGGCTGGATGTATTTAAATCAATGAACCACCAGGAAATTGGACTCCATTGTTTTACCCATAAAGTCTGTGGAAACTTTGTTGATAATGAACAAAATATAAAGTTGGGGATTGATCTTTTAAATGATGTAGGGATTTCACCTAAAGGTTTTGCTGCTCCATTCGGGATGTGGAACATTTCACTTATGAAAGCCATTGAACACCATAACTTCGTCTATTCAAGTGAATTTACTCTGGATTATGATAACCTTCCTTTTTTTCCTTACTTGAATGACAGGTTTTCCCCCGTCCTTCAAATACCTGTACATCCGGTGAGTATCGGCAGATTACGAAATGCTCATTTAACAGAAGAGAAAATGACAGATTATTTTTTAAACCATTATGAATTATGTTCACATTTTAATCTCCCATTTTTCATTTATCACCACCCATCCGATGGGATGTTGCCAGTTTTAGAATCAGTATTCAAATTTGTACAAGAAAAAAAATGCCTTATGATGAGTCTTAACGAATATGCCAGTTGGTGGAAACTGCGAAAAGAATTAATTTCGTCTGCATCATTAAATGAGAATAAAATTATGCTGAAACTAAATTACCCTGACTCTTCGTTGTATTTATCTGTAAAACGAAACTCTAATGAATATAAGATAATACCTGTGAATGAAATCATTGATTTAAATAATCTTCAGTGGAAATCAATTTCAACCGGAGAATTGATACAAGTACCTATGTGGCGATTGAACAGGTTTCACTGGAAAAATTGTGTAAACGATTTAGAATATTTTTGGTTGAGGTTGATCAATTGAAAATAACATTTGCAAGTTATCTGACTGTATCTGCGCGGCACGGCGGACCATTAACTCAATTAACGTTTACAAAACATTACCTCGAAGAACTGGGGGTTGAGGTTCGGTTGATGGATCATTGGTTCAATCGACAAGAGTTCTTCGACTGCGATCTGTTTCACATTTTTGGGGCAAGTTTTGCAACCTATGATTTAGCACGCTACCTGCACGATCATAATATTCCATTTGTTGTATCCCCCATTTTTTTCACTCAACGTTCATCAAGAACAATCAAAATAACTATTCAATTCAACCGGATGTTTAACAGCATTGCGAGAGGATTTTGGTCAGATTACAGTATTGTAGCTGATATTTGCAGGTGGGCGGTTAGGGTACTTCCGAATACCTCTGAAGAAGCAGCATTAATTATGAAAAGTATGAATATTTCAAAACAACAAATTTCCTTAATTCCTAACGGCGTTGAAGAGCGGTTTTCTGGTGGTGATCCTAATCTATTTTACAAACAATATGGAATTAAGGATTATATCCTGAATGTGGGTCACATTGGTTTAGACAGGAAAAATACCCTCTCATTGATTCGTGCTCTTGAAGGAATTGATCATCCTGCAGTTATCATAGGGAATTATTACCCATCCACAGAAGGCAAACAATGCCTGGAGGAAGCTGAAAGGAATAAAAATATTACCATCATTCAGGGAATCGATCATGGTTCAGAATTATTGGCATCTGCGTATGCGGGATGTAAGGTTTTTGTACTACCTTCAAAATATGAGACACCGGGAATTGCCGCGCTGGAAGCGGCACTGGCAGGAGCAAGCATTGTAACCACACCCCATGGCGGTGGACGTGATTATTTTGGGGATATGACTGAATATATCAATCCCTATTCAGTGAACTCCATTCAAAAGGGGATTTTAAATTCTCTGGAGAAACCTAAGAGTACCGAATTAAAAGTTTATGTGTCAAACAACTTTCTCTGGAAAAATGTAGCAGATCTTACCCACAAAACGTATCAAAATCTTTTGAAGTTGTCAAACTAATATCTCCGTATTAATAAATTAAATCCATGAAAATCAGCTTTATTCTCCCGTGCGTAATCAGAATCCCAATTGGTGGTGCTAAAGTGGTTTACCAGTACGCAGAAAAATTTGCGAAGCGAGGACACGAAGTTAATATAATTGCTCCGCGGAGCGAGGGGTATCAATTTAGAGATTTAATGAAAGTCAGTGCTGTTAAGATGAGGGATTGGTGGCATGGCATTGATGATCAACCATATTATCCCACTCCAAATGGGGTTGAGTATATTGAAATCCCGGCACCTGACCCGAGTTTTATTCCAGACGCAGATGCCATCATCGCAACAGGTTGGCAAACTGCTTATTGGGTAGATATTCTTCCAGATTCCAAAGGTAAAAAGTTTTACTACATCCAAAACCTCGAAACATATCAGGGGGATGAAAAAATAATTTTCGATACATGGAAACTTCCCCTTAAGAAAATTGTAATCTCAGGTTGGCTTAAAGAGAAAGCAAATGAAATCAAAGAAGAAGCATTTGGGCCTATCCCCAATGCAGTAAATTCAAAGGAATTTTACATCACCAACCGATTCGAAAATCGATCAAAAAGTATTTTAATGCACTACCACAGGTTGCCAATAAAGGGAGGGAATGAAGGTATAAAAGCATTGACAGAACTTAAAAAAATGATACCCGATTTAGTTGCTACTGTTTTCTGTTCAAGAAAACCATTTTGCTCCACTCCGAAATGGATCAATTTAGAAATCAGACCCACAGCTGACCGCCTAAGAAATATTTATAACAATTCATCGGTCTTCATTCATACAAGCCATCAGGAGGGATGGGGATTACCTCCCATGGAAGCCATGGCATCCGGATGCCCGGTTGTGGCATTTAAAAATGAGGGGATTTTGGAATATATCTCTGAAGGAAAATCAGGATTATTGGTAAAAGTTGGCGATACAAGTGAACTAATTAAATCAGCTGTCAAATTACTAACAGACAGGAATTTGAGAATAAAAATTGCTGAGGAAGGTGTCAAGTCAGTTAAACAATATTCCTGGGAAAAAAGCGCAGAACAATTTGAAAAAATCCTCTTGGAACAAGCATGAAAGTTTCACTCATTGTTTCAATTTATAACGGTGCGGACATATTACATGTTACACTCCCACCTCTTTTTAACCAGACATATAGTTCAGATAAATATGAAGTTATTCTGGTTAACGATGCTTCAACTGATGACAGTAAACGACTGATTGAAGAATACCGTAATCGACCTCAATGTAGAATTATTCACCATAATAAGAATAAGGGAAGATGCATAACAAGAAATTCGGGAATTATCTCTGCTACAGGAGATATTCTTATCTTTCTGGATTGTGACATTGAAGTAAACGAAAATTTTATTGAGCATCATTTGAAATTTCACGAAAAATCTAGTGTCATGGGAGTTGTCTCAAATCTTCAGCCCGGAACTCAGAAAATAAAAAATAAATACCATAAATATCTATTTTATAGTAAACGAGGGGCAAAAACCACCGATCAAAATAAAGCAATCCCTTTCAAATATTTTGTACTTACCTGTACTTCAGTAAAATCAGAAGCTGTAAAAAAAACAGGACTTTTCCCCACTGACCTTCCCGGATATGGCATTGATTTGGAATATGCTTATAGACTTTCCTTGAATTTTAAAAGTGGCTTTTATTTTGCTCCCGATATCCGTGTGGCTATTCATAAATTAAAAACATTAGAGGAGGCAATATCTAATTTCAGGGAATATGGCGAAAATAACCTTCCAATAATTCTTGATAGATACTCTGAGCTTGCTCCTTATTGTGGTGCCGATTATGTAACATCTCAAGGTGCCCCTACATTAAAAACAATTGCTGGATCACTATTAGCTAATAAATTTACGCTATGGAAAGCCAAATGGTTACTTCCTCTAATTCCGTTTCCATTAAGCAACAAAGTCATCAGGTTTATTTTAGCTGCTTCTACAATAACAGGATACAGGAATACAATAAAAAGACGGGGGGGAATTTCCGAAGTTTGATATATGCGTATAGCCGCCATTGACTTAGGAACCAATTCGCTGCTTTTAACCATAGTACAAGTGGAAGAAGATCAGTTAATTCCACTTTTGGAAAAATCATCAATCCTCCGTCTAGGGAAAAATCTAAATGAAACTGGGGAAATAGGCCTCCGGGCACGAAAACGGTGTATGGGAACATTAACTGTTTTTTGTTCACTTTTATCAGAGTACGAGGTTGACTGTACCTTGGCTGCTGGAACACATGCTTTAAGAACTGCTGAAAATGGTAATGAAATAATTGAAGAAATTGTAGAAAGTTTTAATATTCATTTTGAAATCATTGACGGAAAAAGAGAAGCGGAACTTGTTTTCAAAACAACTCAAAATGAATTCGTATATCTAAATAGGGATTTTTTTATGTTTGATATTGGGGGAGGCAGTACTGAGTTCGTGGTTGGTGATAGTAAGTCTATTTCCAGAATTGAAAGTTTCCCTTTTGGAACAGTCAATTTATTTGAACAATTTGTAACTCACGACCCATTAACAGATGAAGATATATCATCGGTTAAAACTGAAATTGAAAAGTACTTTTATACCCTCACTGAGGGTTCGGACTTGCAAAACACAGCAGCAATAGGCGTTGCTGGTACAATTACTACATTAAAGACAATCCAGCTTTCAATGGACGAATATGATCGTTCCAGTGTTCATCGTTCAATTCTTACAGCAAATGATATTGACAGATTAACAACCACACTCTGCAGAATGACTTTAAAAGAGAGACTCGCTCTGGCTGGTTTGCCGGAAAAGCGTGCGGATATAATTCCTTTTGGAGCAATCATCACCAAAACAATTATGGATCAGTTTGGGTTTGAAAAAATCTACGTTAACGACAGAGGTCTAAGATGGGGGTTGTTATATGATTGGCTTGAAAAACAGAACTGATTTCAAGTATTGTTTCAAAGGTTTGTCTTTGAACAAATAGATATTACATGTCCTTTAATGGCTTTCTTTAAGTAATTTTCGATAGCTTATATTGGTTGGAGCAAAAAAGCAGCCCTCAATTTTTTTCATCTTTATTAGCTAATTTCTGACTGGCGTTATACAAAAACAATTTTTCATCCTCTGTGAGTTTATCATAACCTTCAAGATTTATTTTATCCAAAATTTTATCTACTTCTATCTGCAGTTCCTTTAATCTTTCTTGTTTTTTAGATTGTACCTTTTCTTCAATTTCTGCCTTTTTCTGTGATACAATATTTTTTATTGTATCAATCCTAACATTTGATCTTAAATAAACAAAACCAATTATCATTCCAGACAGATGTGTTATATGACTGATATTGGATTGCCCAAATGAGGAAAATATAGCGGCTAACCCAATTATTAAGGTGAGGTATTTTGCCTTTACAGGAATTAAAAAATAAATATAGACTAATTTGTTTGGAAACATTAAACCATAAGCAAGTAAAATCCCAAAAACTGCTCCACTTGCTCCCACAATCGGTGTTTTTGAACTAAGATTAAAAAGTATCGTTAGAATCCCGGCGCCGATTCCTGTTGAAAAATAGTACTTTAAAAAATCCTTTCGACCCCATGTCATTTCAAGTTCAGACCCAAACATCCATAGTACAAACATATTGATTAACACATGCCAAATATCCCCATGTATAAATAGATATGTAAAGGGCTGCCATATCATTAGGTCGTTCCAAGTATTTATCGGGACGATTCCAAAGAACTTGAAAATAAAATTACTCTTGCCAGATATCGTCTGTAATATAAAAATGATGAAATTAATGGAGATGAGCAGTTTTATGGCATCGGTAAACAATCGAGGTCCAAAATTTCCACCTTTCGAAAAATTACCATTATACTGATATCTCATCTTATAAATACCTGGAATGTTTTTTTATAAATTGTAATGTATTCTCCCAGACTTCTTCTTTTTCCACGTCACACATCAGCATGTGATTTGAATCTTTAAACGAAACGAGTCTTTTATCCTGAGAACCTAATTTATCATAAATAATTTGACTATTCGTATGGGGAGTAGTCACATCATTCGTTGAATGCATAAGGATAACTGGGCATGATATTCCATTCAATACACTACTTGACTTTTTTACTAATTTCATTGCTTCAACAGTTCCAAGCAAGGGATATACTGTATATCCGTAAAAATCCTTTATTTCACTATTTTTGTAAATTTTTAATTTTGTTTCATAATCCTTAAAATACTTACCAACGGAAATTAACATCGATTTTAGAATATTTATCTTATAGAGAGGGGCATAAATAATTATTCCAGGCAATGTGTTTTGTTCTGCTAATAAAAATGCAAGTGCTGAGCCCATGCTGAATCCAATTACAAATACTTCCTTCTTTTGAGAGGTCAATTTACTATAACCTTCCTGAACCTTTTCTATCCATTGGTTTAACTTTGTATTGTTACAATCTTCCACAGTTGTTCCATGGCCAGGTAAAAGGTCACAGACTGAGCTTATACCTTTTGACGCAAGAAACACCCCTAAATCTTCATATTCAAATGGGCTTCCCGTAAAACCATGAATCAGGTAGCAGGCGACATCTCCATCTACATCGCATTTAGATCCTTCTGTTCGAATTTTTTGAGAATGAAAAGGGTTCATGTCAATATTTTCTTCATAACAGATAGTGATTTTATTTCTCTTAACCCTTCGAAATGGTATTTATAATAATTATCGAGAAACCTTCCAACCTGTTTCCTGTTTTTGACAATTCCATTTAATTCGGAAAGTTGATCAATCTCACAAGTTGATAATCTTTTTAAAGAAACGATTGATGAGGAATCTATTTTTAGAGAATTATTTAGAGTTGTTGATTCAGAAACAATCTTAAAAAAACAATTATCACATTGTAGTTCTCCATTGGTTTCTGAAAATACACACGCGGTCAATTTTTTATGACAATTAGGACATTGAGTCAATTGAGGTCGAAATCCAAGCATTGAAAGAAGTTGTATCTCAAAATACCAGAAAAAAACATTAATATTGGTTTGAGAATCATTCACTGCATTCAAAACGTCAACAAGTAAATGAAATATTTCCTGTTGTTCTTTTTCACCGGTAATTGTTTTATCAATTAATTCCCCGATAGCATATGCATAACTTAATTTTTTAATATCACTTTTTAATCCCCGCCAAAGGCGGATAAACTCAGCTTTCCCAAAAATCTGAAGTTCTCTTTTTGGATTTCTGTACAAATGAAGATTGATATAACTAAATGGCTCTAAATAACTGCACTGAAGCAGTTTCTTTTTTCTTATTCCTTTTGCAATAATAGAAATTTTACCATAGTCTTTTGTATAACACTTTGCAATTTTGCTTGAATCACCAAATGGATAACTTTTTAAAATGACAGCTTCAGTTTCAACAATGGCCATTTTTGATAAATGTTATTTTAATATGCCTTAGCAAAAATGACTTCATGCCTGGCAGGCTTCCCTGTGTATATACATTTTAATTTATCTGGCTTTTCATCAAAAGATATTAATCGAATGGTTGCTTTGGTTTGGTCTTTAATTTTTTTCTCAGTTTCCGGATTACCATCCCAGCCGCATTTTATGAATCCACCTTTATTAATGGACTCTTTGAACTGATTGAATGAATCAACTGAAAATGTATTCTTATTTCTAAATTTTAATGCTTCATCAAATAAATATGATTGAATTAATTCAAGACTGCTCTCAATCTCTTTAACCGCACTTCCTTTATTCACCATCAGTTTTTCTCCGTTATCCCTCCTAACCAAGACCACACTATTATTTTCGATATCCCTTTTCCCAACTTCAATTCTTAATGGTACGCCTTTCATTTCCCATTCATTAAATTTATGCCCTGGAGTCACAGTGAGTCTGCCATCAATATGAACCCGTATATTTTTTCCTGACAGTGCTGATAATATTGTATTCAGGTATTCTAATACCTCATCAACATCACTTTGAGATTTTGCGATTGGAACAACAACAACTTGGTGAGGTGCAACCTTTGGTGGAAGGTGTAGTCCTTTTTCATCACCATGTACCATGATAAGTGCTCCGATTAAGCGGGTACTCACTCCCCAGCTTGTCGCATAAACCAACTCTTGTTTATTGTCCTCTGATTGAAATGTGACATCAAAAGCTTTTGCGAAATTCTGACCGAGATAGTGGGATGTACCTGCCTGAAGAGCACGTTTGTCGCCCATCATGGCTTCAATGCAATAAGTGTCTACGGCACCTGCGAATTTCTCTGATTCAGATTTTAGTCCTGTCAAAACAGGTATTGCTAAAACATCCTCTAAAACTTCCTTATAAATATCCAGAATTTTTAATGTTTCTTCCCTTGCTTCTTTTTCAGAAGCATGAGCAGTATGCCCTTCCTGCCAGAGAAATTCACTGGTACGCAAAAACAAACGAGTCCTCATCTCCCAACGTACTACATTTGCCCATTGGTTAATTAAAATAGGGAGGTCACGGTAGGAATTGATCCATTTTTTGTACATTGACCAAATAACTGTTTCTGAGGTGGGGCGTACAATCACTTCTTCTTCCAAAATAGAATCAGGGTCTACAACCAGTTCTCCATTTTCCTCAGAAACCTTCAACCGGTGGTGAGTTACGACAGCACATTCTTTGGCAAATCCTTCTACGTGCTCCGCTTCTTTATTCAGAAATGACTTTGGAATGAATAATGGGAAATAAGCGTTTACATGGCCGGTGTCTTTAAACCTTTTATCAAAATTTTCCTGTACCGTTTCCCAGATTGAATAACCATAGGGTCGTATTACCATAGTTCCTTTTACAGGACCATAATCGGCTAATTCTGCCTTTGTGATGACATCGGTATACCACTTTGAATAATTTTGTTCTCTTGATGTAACGCCTTTTGACATAAACGTTTCCTTTTATTCTATTCATTAAATTTAGGGGGATGTTTTGCTCCTATCAATCAAATTGTTTTTTCTTACCATATAAAATTACTTCATGACATTATATAAGATGATTAGATTTAATCATTAGCTCATTAATCGATTTTTAACGCGTTTTACTGATCATAAGAATAATCAAAGTAAAAAATATGACCACAAAGTCAGAAATAAAACGACTCAAAAGTTTACAACATAAAAAATATAGGACGGTTTATTCCCAATTTATTATTGAGGGTACCAGAATTATCGAAGAAGCGAAAGCCGGGAGCTATGTAATTGAGAAAGTTTATATCTCTGAATCTTACGGGTCAATTCCCAGAGAACAAAATTTGCTAAAGAATCTGAGCAACAATAAGATAAATCCAATTCAAATAAGCGAATCTGAACTAACTAATATTACCGGTACCGTTAATTCACAAGGAATCATTGCAGTGCTGAAAATACCAAAGCAAGATGGGCATAAAAGTGGTACTTTAAGAATTTGCATTTATCTGGACACTATTCAAGACCCCGGGAATATGGGGACGATACTCCGGACAGCAAATTGGTTTGGAATTAACTTTGTATATCTTTCACCTGAATGTGTTGATATTTACAATTCAAAAGTTTTGCGGGCGGGGATGGGGGCGCACTTTCATACAACCATTGTACCCAATTTTTCAATTGATGCCATAAAAAAAAGCGGTTATACAATTGTTGGTGCTGACCAAAATGGTATACCAATTGGTGTATTTGATAAAAAATCTGCTCTGCCAATTTGTATTGTACTTGGGAGCGAAGCACATGGAATTTCAGATCATATTAAACCCTATGTTGAACATTATGTCTCAGTACCGGGAAAGGGGGAAATCGATTCACTGAATGTTACAGTAGCAGGTGGAATTCTATTGCATTATTTTACGAAATGAGTCTGGTGTTCCATGTTTGGTTTTCCATTATGTAATTCTTAACTTTCCCTTCTCTATGAGGAATAATGAGCATGATGTCAGTGATGCACAAACTCAATCCACGGGTTGCTTTCACAATTGTAATCCTTTCCTTTATTCTGTCGGCACTATTAACGACTGGGACATATTTACTATTACAGTCTAACAATTCAAGCCTTGCTTCATCAATTGTCCTTATTGTCGGGGACATCATTTTAATTCTACCTCTATTATTACTTCTTATTAAATCTGATTCGAATATTAAAGATGTTCTCAGGCTAAAGTCTGTCCCTTATCCAGTTCTTAGTGCTACGTTTATTTTATCTATCGGAATTGTTTTCTGGGCTGATGAGCTGGATCGTCTGGTTGCCATAATACTACCACCACCTGACTGGATAACAGCATCAGTACAGAATTTACAAGCAGATGGTATTTTATCATTTTTTTTGTTACTTATTGGTGCTGTTTTTCTGGCGGCAACAGTTGAGGAGATTTTATTTCGCGGGTTTTTACAGCAAATTCTCGAAAAACACTGGAAAAATGTCACAAAAGGTGTCCTTGTTACCAGTCTTTTTTTTGCATTAATTCACTTGAATCCTTGGTGGGTAATCCAGATTTATCTTATGGGAATACTGCTTGGCTATTTGGCATGGAAAACAAATTCTGTTTTCCCGAGTATTTTATTTCATGCCATGAATAACGGGATGGCTTTACTGTATACTAACTGGTCTGATAAGTTCAAAGGAATTTATGAGTGGAATGGACATGTATCACCATTGCTGCTTATTATGGGTGCATTTCTTGTATCTTCTGGTCTAAAAAAAATAAATTCAATAAATACAGTGCCAAACCATGCCTAAAAGACCTCAACATAAAACCCAGATGCTTGATACGGAAATTACTGTCCTCCTTGATACTTTCAGACGACTAATTAGGCGGAAAGCAAAAACCAATTTAAAAAAACTGCTCCAAAAGACTCACCCAGCCAACCTAGCTCAATTATTTAGGTATTTCACTCACCTCGAAAGATCGAATTTATTTGATCTGATGGATAGAGAGGAACATACAGGAGAATTCCTTACAGAGCTTGACAGTTCCATTGCTGAAGAAATAATGGAACCACTGGACGCATCGGAAATTGCAAATCTACTACATTATCTCAGCTCTGATGATGCCGCAGACTTACTTAATATTCTCTCTGAAAAGAAGTCCGGTGAAGTATTAGAACTCTTCAAGCGCGAAGAATCTGAAGAAGTAGAAGAATTGATGGCATATGACCCCGATACAGCGGGGGGAATTATGACCATAGAAGTCTTCTCATTACCTGAAACCACGAAGGTTTCCGATGCCATTGCAGCTATTCAAACTTCTGAAGAAGCAGAAATGGTGTTTTATCTTTATGTGACTGATGATGACAATAAACTTACTGGAGTCATTTCTTTAAGAGAACTTGTTACCGTGCAGCCAGACTCAGACCTTCGATCTATTATGTTGAAAGATGTTGTTTCTGTCACCCCGGAGATGGACCAGGAAGAAGTAGCACGGAAGGTATCTCAATACAACTTGCTGGCCATTCCAGTCGTAGATGTGAACAATACGCTTCTGGGATTCGTCACTGTAGATGATGTGGTAGATGTTATCCGCGAAGAAGCAACAGAAGACTTTCTTCAAATGGCTGGAGTTGGTAAGGATCGGGAAATACTGATGAAATCCACTTGGGGTAATGCACGCTTAAGACTCCCGTGGCTATTTGCAACATGGCTGGGTGGTATATTTGTGTCCTGGATGACAGGATATTTTGAACCGGTTTTAATGAGTACTGTAGCATTGCCTGCTTTTATTCCTGTCATCATAGGGATGGGAGGAAATGTTGGCACTCAATCCTCAACCATTATTATTCGGGGAATTGCAACAGGCAGAGTTCAGCTTGGGCATGTCTGGAGTATTATATTCAAAGAAATCCGTGTAGGACTTCTCCTCGGTATTTTTTACGGTTTTCTGCTGGGAATTGTAGCATCATTAGGAATTGTTGATACGCCGCCCCGCATAGGAATCGTGGTGGGGCTTTCTATTTGCTCATCCATGTTAATCGCCACTTCTCTTGGAACCACTGTTCCAATTTTCTTAAGAAAATTGGATGTCGATCCTGCGGTGGCATCAGGCCCATTCGTCACAACTGCTACCGATGTTCTTGGAATTCTCTTTTACTTTATTATTGCTGCGTCCCTCCTAACCACTATATAGCAAAAAACATGGACTTGATGGCAACCATTTTATATCTCCTTATATTTGTCTATACACTTGTTATTTTGTTTTTTCTAATTGGTTTATTCAAAGACTCACAACCTCATTCATTTCTAACACCATTTGTTAGTGTTGTCATTCCTGCTAAAAATGAAAAAGATAACATAGATAAACTTATTCGTGATCTTTTAATGCAAACATACGATGAAACCAACTATGAAATTATCCTCGTTGATGATGAGTCGAGTGATATAACACCCAACATTTGCAGAACTTATGCAGAAAAACATTCAAACATAAAATTCCTTTCAACTGCTGGAATCGATTCTCCTCTTAAATTCAAGAAAAGACCGCTTGATATTGGTATACGGAATTCTATGGGTGAGATCATTCTACTGACAGATGCCGATTGCAGGGTTCAGCCAGAATGGATCGAATCCATGGTTTCCTTTTTCAATGAAGATACAGGAATGGTCATAGGTCACTCAAATATTGCATCGGCTAAAACAGTTAGGGAAGGAATAGAAGCGCTGGATTTTCTAATGTTATCAGGTGGCGCCAGAAGTTCTGCTCAACTACAAATCCCCCTTGCCTGCACCGGTCAGAACCTGGCATATCGGAAATCGGTGTATAATGAATGTGGGGGATTTAATTCATTCGCAGAAGCAACTGGTGGTGATGATGTATTATTGCTTCAGCAAATTAAACATAAAACCTCCTATCATGTCATTGGCGCGAATGATCCAAAGAGCTATGTATTAACATCACCATCACCAAATTGGGAATCCTTTCTATCTCAACGGATTCGATGGGCATCTGATTCTGCCCAAATAAAAAATCTCGATCCTTTTTTCTTTGGTATCATTTTTGTCACATTTCTGGTAAATCTATTTCCTGTTATTATCATTTTTACATTATTTTTTTCCTCTGCAGGACTTGCGCCTTTAGAAAAAGGTCTCGTTGTAAAATTTATTGTTGAAGGAGCCTTTATGATGAAATCCACAGATGTTTTTAACAGGGCTGATTTGAGAAAGTATTTTGCTCTTTGGTTCGTATTTCAGATGCCTTACATTGTTGCAATGGGGATATTATCCACAGGTAAAAACAAGATTTCCTGGGGAGGGCGAAATAAATGATTCAGGTGTGTATCATTTTTACAATTCTTTATACAATATTTTTATTGTGGTTAAAAAGAGGTGTATCCAGGCTTTCAACAAATCGCCTAAATAATAATTCAAATTCTAACTGTTCTGTTTCGGTCATTATTGCTGCAAGGAATGAAGAAAAAAATATCGCAACCGTTCTTGAACATCTAACACAGCAGGAATATCCGGAAGATAAATATGAAATTATAATTGCTAATGACGGTTCCGAAGATGGTACGGATATAATAATTTCGAACTTCATGGAAATTGACAATCGTATTAAACATATAAAAATAGAAAATCCACCATCAAATTGGTCGCCCAAAAAATGGGCTTTGAATCAAGCGGTTGATCAGGCAGAGGGAGAAATACTGTTATTCACCGATGCGGATTGTACTATGAAATCCAATTGGATCAGATCAATGATCAAGCCATTTAAAGATACCTCTGTAGGCCTTGTTATGGGACCAAGCCCTCTTGAAAAAGGCGGTGGAATCTGGTCACAACTTATGCTGATGGATTCCCATGGTCAGGATGCATTAGCGGCTGGGGGGATAGCCCAGAACCTCCCGCTGACATGCAGCGGCAGAAACCTTGCAATAAGACAATCAGCATTTAATGATGTAAAGGGATATAAAGATATTGAAAAATATTTTTCCGGTGATGATGATCTTATGCTGCACAAAATTGCAACAGAAGGATTCCTGATAACTTTCGTGTTATCTCATCATGCAGAAGTTATTTCACCGCCACCTCAAAGTTTCAAAGCATTTTATGACCAAAGACTCAGGTTCGCTTCAAAAGGTAAATCCTATTTTTCCCTACATTTTATTAAACCATCATTTAAAATAATTTTAACTTCTATTTTGTTTTCAAATATTCTGGTTTCATTTTCCCTTGGCGCTTCAGCCCTTACGCTAAAGATTTACTGGCTTATTCCTTGGTTGATAAAAATGTTTGGTGATGGAACATTAATTTACACCTACTGCAAATCATTGAATCGAAAGTTCAATCTACTTTCCTTTTTAACCAATGAACTTTGGCACAGTTTTTATGTGACCTATTTTGGTATCATGGGATCATTTATTCCCATCACATGGAAAAAACGTACTCGAAATCCTGATGTTAATTAAGTATTTTATTTTATTAACAGTGGCGGGTAGTATTTTAACTGGCTCTGATTCATTGAACTACACGGTAAAATTCTGGAAAATCCCTTGCGTTTATCTTACCATGACAACAAGTGAAAACAATAGGGATAATAACAGGAGAGTTGTATTCACCACAAAAACGGCAAAATTGTTCGAATTTTTCTTTTCAGTCAATAATTTCTATTCAACTACTTTTAACCCAATCACTTACCAAATGAAAAGGTATGAAAAGAAAATAAACCAATCTAACCTCAAACAAAAAATGGTCATTGAATGGGATTCAGAAAAAAATGGGTATTGGTATGAAAAAACATTTTTTAACCGTCCACCGGAAACACACAATATTTTTTCACTTTTTGTTCGAGGTCAGGAAAGCTCCATAGATGAAATTGATACAAAACAATGGAACTTGGATCATGAGGGTATTCTAATGACAGCCAGATATTTATGGGTAGATTCTACTATTATTAAACTTGGAAATACCGACTATTCAGCGAATCATTTTAGACTTGATTTAATCAAAACAGGAAATAAGAAAAATATTCATCTTAAAATGACAGATATTTTCAGTTGGGGCATAACTCTTGATAACTGTACACGACAATTATGGATTGAAAGAGATGGGAAAAAGCGTATATTAAAGGCACAGGTAAATGTACAAGGATTCACCCTTACAGCTGAGCTGGACAATGACTGATCAATTTCAAACCAACCCGCCAGAAAAACCTTTAAAGGAAAATGGTAGTCTGATCCAGCAATACGGAAAGGTGCTACTTTTATGGGGATGCATTATTGCTGGGATTTTGTTTCTGCTTTATTTCGGTGTAGATAATAAAATCATTGCACTCACAACAATTACTATTGGACTCCTCACAAAAGCATTTGCAGGATTAGGGGCTCTAATAGCATTAATTCCTATAGCAGGACCTCTTATTATAAAAATTGTTACTCTTCCCTTTTTCTGGCTATTGAATGGTCTTGGCTATTTTGTGTCCATCATCGCCATAAAAAAAGGTTATAATTCTGAAATGATTAATTCACGTGTTTTAACCATTGCATTACTAATTGGCGTATTGATTGGATACATCGTAGGTCATATCATCCCAATCAGATAATCAATCCCCTACCCATACAATTCTAAAAACATTTCCAGCATAATCGTCAGAAACATACATAATACCTTTCGAATCAAAAATAATATCTACCGGTCGTCCTAAAACTTTTTCCCGTTTTGTTAAAAAACCTGTCAGAAAATCTTCCATTCCTACAGGTTTACCATTTTCCAAATTAATTCTCACAACATTGTATCCAACCTTTACAGAACTATTCCATGATCCGTGGTTGGCTACAAACAAATTACTTTGATATTCTTTTGGGAATTGCGAGCCGCTGCAAAACCGAAGCCCAAGGGGAGCCCAGTGTGCCGGTAATTCAAATACGGGGGGAGTAAATAGAGCGCCATTCGGCTCAAGGTCCCCAAATTTTGGATCAGGAATATTTCCTCCGAACTTATATGGCCAACCGTAATGATTCCCTTCACGAATGATATTTATTTCCTCGAGAGGCAGTTCATCACCCAGCCAGTCCCGACCGTTATCTGTCCCCCACAATTCACCTGTTTCAGGATTAAAGACAATCCCAACTGAATTTCTCAATCCTTTTGCAAATACCGATTCCCTCTTTCCATCTGGAGTGTAACGAACAACTGCTGCCCTTCGATTATCCTTCTCAAGACATAAATTGCAGCTGGAACCCACAGAAACATACATCATGGAATCAGAGCCAAACACAATTGTTCGAGTATAGTGACCCCCGCCTTCAGTTGGGAGATTGGAGACAATTACTTCAGGTGTGCTATTCAAACTTAAACCTCCATCATCCCCTCTAAAACGCAGGATTCTGCCTTCTTCAGCCACATAAAGAAAATTGTCAAAAAATGCAATCCCATGTGGACTATCCATCCCTTCCGAATAGACAATATTTTCATCTGCTTGTCCATCATTACCGTAATCAGGAAGAGCATATATTTTTCCGCTTCGTGTGGAAGAAATGAACAAAACACCATCCTCGTTAAAAGCCATAAACCGCGCTTTTCCTAGGTTGGAAGCATAAATCGAAACCTTGAATCCCGGGGGTGTTATTAGGTGGTCAGTGATTCCCTTTGAGCTAGAAAGTGAAAATAATAAAATGAGAGAAATAACAACATTTAACATTACTCAAACACTTCCTGCAAACTGCGGTATTTAATAAATCCCACTTTGATATTCCGGATTCCCCGCACCGCTGCTTGGGCGCCTGAGATGGTGGTAATAACCGGCACTCTATAACGAATTGATGAACGGCCTATTTCATATTCATCAAATCGGGATTGGGCGCCGAGTGGGGTATTTATCACCATTTGCACTTCACCGTTCTTGATAGCATCTACAACATTAGGTCGTCCCTCTCCCACTTTATATACGGGATTTGCTGATATCCCATTTTCAGAAAGAAGTTGAGCCGTACCATCGGTTGCAATTATTTTAAAACCCAATTCTTTAATGTCTCTTGCAAGGGGAATAACATTCATTTTATCAGAATCATTAACAGAAATAAAAAAAGTGCCTTCAATAGGCAGTGAATTCCCTGCGGCTGACTCTGCTTTGGCATAAGCACCACCCAAATGTTCATCAAATCCGATCACTTCTCCCGTTGATTTCATCTCCGGTGACAAAAATACACTCTGTTTTGGAAATTTATTAAATGGAAATACAGGTTTTTTTACGGCAATTAATCCATCACTTGTTTTAACATTTGGGTTTAATTCCTTTAGTTTATATCCTACTGCCAACTGTGCCGCAATTTTTGCCAATGGTACATCAATCACTTTACTGATAAACGGGACAGTTCTACTTGCTCTCGGGTTCACCTCGATTACGTGGACAATTCCACTTTTCATGGCAAATTGAATATTAATAAGTCCGATGGTATTCAAACGTAATGCCAACTTTCTGGTATGTTCTTCAATTGTTTTCCTTGCTTTTGATGACAACTTGTAAGCAGGCAATACACAAGCAGAATCACCAGAATGGATTCCTGCTTCCTCAATATGCTGCATGATACCGGCTACAAAAACTTCATTACCATCACACAAAGCATCCACATCAAACTCAAATGCATCTTCCAGAAATGCGTCAATGAGAATGGGATGTTCGCCGGAAACCAGGGCAGCTTTACCCACATAGGTTTTCAGACCATCATCATCATAAACGATTTCCATTCCACGACCACCAAGTACATAGGAAGGTCTAACAAGTACGGGGAATTCTATCTGTTTTGCAACTTTCAGTGCCTCATTCACAGAAAATGCAGTTCCCCATTTCGGGGCGGGAATATTCAGATCATCCAGTATTTTTCCGAATTTCTTTCTGTCTTCCGCCAAATCAATTGCATCCGGACTGGTACCGATTATCTTCACACCAGCATTCTTAAGGCGGTTTGCAATATTCAACGGTGTCTGCCCTCCAAACTGTACCAGCACGCCGTCCGGCTGCTCCAAGTCCACAATATTCATCACATCCTCAAAGGTTAGAGGTTCAAAATATAGTCTGTCAGAAATATCAAAATCAGTGGAAACTGTTTCCGGGTTGCAATTCACCATGATGGTTTTGTACCCGGCTTCCTTAAGTCCAAATACCGCCTGCACACAGCAGTAGTCAAATTCAATCCCCTGCCCGATGCGGTTAGGTCCACCACCCAAGATCATTACCTTTTTACCTGTGAGTGGTTCAATTTCATTTTCCATTTCATAGGTAGAATAACAGTATGGGGTAAGGGCGGCAAATTCAGCGGCACAGGTATCCACGACTTTATATGTTGGTATAATTTTTTGATCTTTCCGCGACTGCCGGATTTCATCTTCGGATTTATTCCAGAGTTTTGCTATTTGTTCATCGGAAAAACCATTCCTTTTTAACTGGTATAATCCATCAGGATTTTCCATTGTCCGTTGACCATTGACTAATGATAATTCCTTAATCTGATTTAAAAACCACGGATCAATTTTTGTCTGCTCAAATATTTCCTCTATCGAATGACATTCATCAAATGCCTGTTTAACTTTTAGTAACCGAAAAGCTGTGGCAAAGCGGATCTTATTCAAATCTAAATCACGATATTCTGTTTCCTTTGGTTCTAATCCATCCAATCCCACCTCTAATGAACGGAATGCTTTTTGCATGCTCTCACGAAATGTCCGCCCGATTGCCATAACCTCTCCCACGGATTGCATCTGCACTCCTAAAATCCCATCAGCCGAAGGAAATTTCTCAAAATCAAAACGGGGGATTTTGGTTACAACATAATCAATGCTGGGTTCAAAGGCGGCAAGTGTCTGCCCCGTAATATCATTGGGGAGTTCATCGAGAGTATATCCCACTGCCAGTTTCGCTGCAACTTTTGCAATAGGAAACCCCGTTGCCTTGGATGCCAATGCAGATGACCTGCTAACACGTGGATTCATTTCAATAATGATCATCCTGCCATTGTTCGGATTTACAGCAAACTGAACATTGGACCCACCAGTGTCCACACCTATCTTTCGCAGACATTGGATGGAGCTGTTCCGCATTTGCTGATATTCTTTGTCCGAGAGTGTTTGTGCTGGAGCCACCGTTATGGAATCTCCTGTATGCACACCCATAGGATCAAGATTCTCAATAGAGCAGATGATTATAGCATTGTCAGCGTTATCACGGACTACCTCCATTTCAAATTCTTTCCAACCCAAAAGGGATTCTTCAATAAGCGCCTCATGAATTGGACTCGCTGCCAAACCATTTTCAACCAATTCTTGGTATTCCTCAATATTATAAGCCACCGAACCACCTGTCCCTCCCAACGTAAATGAAGGCCGTATAATTACAGGAAAAGGAATATCGTCCACTATTTTGTCAGCTTCTTTCATTGATTTTGCGAACCCCCCGCGTGCAGTATTAATTTCTGCTTCATCCATGGCTTTTTTAAACAACTCCCTGTCTTCTGCTCTTTCAATGGCATCTACATCAGCGCCGATAAGTTCAACGTTAAATTTTTCCAAAATTCCATTTTTATGAAGAGCCATAGCGGTATCAAGCGCTGTTTGGCCTCCCACTGTAGGCAGCAATGCGTCAGGATTTTCTTTTTCAATAATTGATGCAATCGCTTCGGGCGTCACCGGCTCCAAATAGGTAGCATCAGCCAGATTGCGGTCAGTCATAATGGTAGCGGGGTTGGAATTCACCAGAATGATGCGGAATCCTTCCTCTTTCAGCGCCCTGCATGCTTGTGTGCCGGAATAGTCAAATTCACATGCCTGACCGATTACGATAGGACCGGCACCGATAATGAGTATGGAATCTAAGTCTTTTCTTTTAGGCATGAATTTCTTCCGTCATCATATTAATGAATGTCGAAAATAGATATCTACTATCATGAGGCCCCGGGCTGGCTTCCGGATGATACTGAACAGAAAAAGCCGGAACATCCCTACAGCGGAATCCTTCGCATGTCTGGTCATTTAGACTGATATGGGTTACCTCCACATTCCCCGGGAGAGATTCAGGAACAACTGCGAAACCGTGATTCTGGCTGGTAATTTCTACAATATTCGTCCCCAAGTTTTTCACAGGATGATTACATCCCCGATGGCCAAATTTCAATTTGTAGGTTTGAGCTCCTAAAGCCAGTGCTAATATTTGATGACCCAGACAGATACCAAAAATCGGTTTCTTTCCCAATAGAGATTTCACAGTTTTGATTCCATAGGTTACTGCAGCAGGGTCGCCAGGGCCATTGGACAAAAAAACACCGTCGGGATTAAATTCCAATATATCGCCGGCTGTTACTGTTGCGGGAAAGACAGTAATATCACATCCATGGGTATCAAGTAAACGAAGAATGTTATGTTTTATTCCATAATCTATAGCCGCGATTTTTAAATTGGTTTCTTGTCCTCTCCTCCACAAATAACTATCTGCACAAGAGACGACCCTGGCCAAATCCAACCCATTCATGGAAGAGGCTAATTTTACTTTTTTCAATAAAGATTCATCCTCTAAATCTGTTGTACTGATGATGCTGTTCATTGCGCCGTGTGATCGAATGTGCCTTGTGAGTGCCCGGGTATCAATTCCCTGTATTCCAACAATTTTTGCCTCTTTCAAATAATCACCCAGCGAATTAACAGACCTGTGATTTGATGGTATCTCCGATCCTTCCCTGACAACAAATCCCGCAACCTGAATTTTATCTGATTCAACATCTTCAGGATTTACTCCATAATTGCCGATATGCGGATATGTCATAGTCACAATTTGACCACAATAACTTGGGTCCGTAAGAATTTCCTGATATCCTGTCATTCCGGTATTGAAACAAATTTCTCCAATGGTTTCACCTTCAGCGCCGAAGTTTAAACCATAAAATATCTTTCCGTCCTCTAGAACAAGAATTGCTTTTTGATAGTCCATCATTTCTCTCCAGTAATCAGAGCGACTGTTCCCAAATTAAAGGTATGGGACTCAACATGTTTAAATCCTGCGTTTTTGAATATTTCAGTCATTTCAATGACAGAATAAAATTGTTCAATGGACTTCACCAGGTACCTGTATGCATTCATATTTCCCTTTATAAAAAACCAGCCAACTAGGGGAATGAATGTATGAAAATATATCCAACGGAGTCCTCTGATAAGTGAATTTTTAGGGGTACAGAATTCCAGAAAACCTATTTTTCCATCTTTTTTTAAAACACGCTTGGCTTCACTCAATCCTCTGTCTAAATCCAGAAAATTCCGCCCGACAAATGCTGTAATGACACCATCAAATTCATTTTCGGAAAAAGGAAGATTTTCTCCATCACCAACAACAAACTTTGCCCAATTCTCTTCATTGTTGATCTTTGATTCAAAGCGCGTCAGCATTTCTTCCACAAGATCAACCGCTATAACGTTGACTTTAGATTCCTTCCTGAGAACAATGGAAAAATCTCCTGTGCCTGCGCCGAGATCGAGGATTAAGCTATCATTAGTGAATCCGAGTATGTTTGCAGATTTTCTGCGCCACTGGAGATCAAGCCCAAAACTGAATAATCGATTCAGAAAATCGTAGTGTTTCTCAACTCGGCGAAACATATTTTCCATATCATCTTTGGATGATATGGAAAAAGAGCCCCTGTAATGGGGCTCAGTCTTTTCAATTGTGTTTAGCGGCACTGTTTATCTATTTATCTGAGAAATCTTATGGTGAAATTCAATCTATTAAATTTCTCTCATTTTTAATCTGTCCAATTTAAATTCGAACAGGCAACACCTGCAAACTTAAAGAATTATCTAATACAATGATGATAAAAGAAATTTCAAAAAATATACTGGTACTTCAGGGTCCTAATCTTAATCTGATTGGCGTCCGTTCTAAACAACTTAATGAACGCGTTACCTTGGACAAAATAAACCGGTGTATTAAAAAGAAATCAAATGTACTAAATGTAGCCCTTAAAACGCTGCAGACTCATCATTCAGGAAAGGCGGTAACATTCCTGCAGAGAAACAGGAACTGGGCAGATGGTCTTTTGTTTTATCCGGGACCTTGGGCTTTATCCGGTTATGACATTTTGGACACATTAATCTTAATCCAGGTTCCGACCATTCAAGTATTTTTTTCAGAAGGATTTGAAATTAAAGATTACTCAAAAAATTCTGTTTTTTCAGAAATTGCAGTTTCAACCGCAACGGATGCACCTTACGAAGCATCTGAATCAGCTCTGATAAAAATGAACGATTTTTTAAGCGATGGAAATAGTTAAAGTTCTATTCGATTGTTTTACCAAATCCTGATACAAAATCTTCATTAATTTTTATTTCATATAAATTATAAACGAAATCGAGAGTTTTATCTCGAGGTAAATCGGGTTTATTTTTTTGGATATCAGCAATTAATACTTTTCTCAATACATTAATTTGTTCGCGTTTTACCTTTTTCTCAATTTCAAGTAACCACTTATCATCCCTTTTTTCATTAGCATATATTGTACAAAGATGCCGGTACATTAAATGTTCAATTGTCAGTCTTAAACTTTCCCTGCTCAGGATCAATGACTGGGAAATGAGTTTCTCATTCATTGCAATCTGATTTTTCAGCCATTTGATATCATACGGCTCACCACCAGCCGTGAAAAGGATCCCTTTTACATCCACAAATTTCAATTCATTTACTTTAACGGCACCTTCTTTTTCACCATGTACTCTTGAAAGATCTGCCATGATAGAGTCGAGTGTTTCCTCGTTAAATGAGACCGAATAAGTATTACTCAACCTATTTTCAAATCTATTTAACACTATGTCAAATTCTTTCCCTTTTCTGCTGAGAATAAACCGTACAAGCTCGGGTTTCATCTCTTCAAATGGTTTTAAAAGGGCAGTTTTCATACCGATATTCCTGACAATGTGAAATCCAAAATCAGATTTAATGGGCATAGAAATCTGACGGAGTCCTAACGAGAATGCTGTACTTTGAATGGGCTCAATCATTTCTCCCCATTTAATGTACTTTACCTCAGTGCTCTTCAGGTAGTGCGGTTCTTCACTGTAAAGATTTACTGCATCACTGAATGATAATTCTCCATTTTCTATTTTTTCTTTTATATCAATGGCAAATGCGAGAGCATCTGCTTCACTCCGTTCTGACTTGGAATGTCGTGAATCTTTATATGTAATTAAAATATGAAGAAACCCCACTTCCCTGCCCATTTTATCATAAAGTACCTGCAAAGAAGAATCTGATTTAAGGGACGACCATACCTCTTCTTCGACTATTTGATTTACAATCTTTTTTGTTCTGACCTCAATTGATTGATTCCGTACATCCTCCTGCTGATCCAGTTTACGCTCTTCCGACTCCATGAGGATAATCTGGCGTCTGGCAAACCCAACTATCTCCTTCTCCCGTCTAATGGAATCAAGCTGAATAAACCTGTCTTTATCCACATCACTGAATAATTCTGCTTGACTAAAGGATTTTTCATCTACTGTTAGCACAACATTCCTGTCATTTCGCGATGTACAGCTATTCCCAAACCAAAGTATAAGGGGGGCAATGAACAGTTTTATATAAATATTTTTCTTCATCATTATAATTAACACTTCATTTGTGATAAAAAAAAAGGCGGTTAAACCGCCCTTTTTCTATGAAGATAATTCAATATTATTTCAAAAGAATCATTTTCTTGGTTGCTTTAAAATCACCAGCATCAATGGTATAAAGATAAATCCCGGCAGCAACATCCGTTCCCTTTGTATTTTTACCATTCCAGACAACCGAATGACTACCGGCAACCATGGTGTTATTCACAAGTGTTGTTACTTTTTGTCCAAACAGATTGTAAACATCAATAGACACCATTTCATCACTGGGGAGATCAAAATGAATTGATGTGGCAGGATTGAACGGATTTGGATAATTTTGAAGAAGTGCAAATTTCTGAGGTATCATGTCAGCGTTTTCACCGATAGAAAGCGATGCATTAATGACAATATTTAGTGATGTATGAGGTGTATCTCCATTCAGAGAAAAACTATTGGTTGTCAACATATCTTCATCAACTCCTGCCTGGCCACCAAACGCATCTTGAAGTCTTGCTGACGTGCAGAAAGAAGCTAATTCAGCACTATCCCATGTAAAATCAATGGTTGAGCCCACTTCAGGAGGAAGCATAAAAGGTATACCAAAAGTAGTTTCATTATTGGTTGCTAAAACAATTTGACTGAAATATCTGTCATTATCCCAATTTAGCGCCACATCAAAGGCAGGTGCAGGAGGTGCAGGAGGTGCGTAAGCATCAAAAGACCAATCTGCACCTGATGTTACACAAGCTGTATAGCCATCAAGTGTGGTGTCTGAACAACTGCCCTCATCGTAACCATCCGTCGCCTCATAAGAAAAACCAAACATTAATTGAGGTAGAGTACCTTCACTCCCTGAAATGTCCATAGTAGATGCCCAGGTTTCTGCACCCTGAGCTGAAGCAACATTTGCTATCATCGCTATACTCAGAAAGGCCATTAACCAGGGAATTCTTTTTAATTTCATCATTTTCTTTATCTCCTATATATTAAAGTGAAATTTACAAAAAATTTTACTATTTACAATATAAAAACGATTACCGCGGGAAAATCTCCCGCAGTGATCGTTTGTTAACTTTTTCTTTGTTCTGAAAATTACTTCAGAAGCAGCATCTTTTTACTGCTGGAGTGATCATGTGTGCTTACTTTATAGATATAAACACCACTTGACACAGGACTGCCCAAATTGTTCATCCCATCCCACACGAGATTATGGGTACCGGCATTCAATTCGCTGTTTACCAGAGTTGTAACTTCTTCACCCAACAGATTGTAAATAGTAAGGTTTACATTATTCTTTTCTGGAAGAACAAAAGAAATGTTGGTTACAGGGTTAAACGGATTGGGATAGTTCTGACTTAGAACAAGAGATGTTGGCATCTCATTGTCCACTGGGTCTGCACTCATATCAATAATATCACCAGACACACCGTAATATGATACCATAGCACCTTCGACAGCACTAACACCATCTAGCCAGTTAGAACCATCTATTTCATACCCAGGATCATAATTAAGGACAAGTGAATCTCCTAAGAAAGCCCACAAATCACCAGAAATACCATTGCCTTCCACAGGTATCATCCTTGATATAGCACTTTGATCACCAGCGATACAGTAATTTATATCAGCATAGTATTCATCAATTCCCATATAGTCGTAGGCAAATTCTCCTGCTACCACATCATCAGAAAGTGCACCGCAGGATGTATTCCAACCATAGACACAGGTGCCAAGCCATTCATCACCTGCAATGATCAGATTTTTATTACCCATATCAAGCCAATCAGCTAAACTAGCATCATCAATACAGAAATAGGGTCCGCCACCTTCTACGTCAACGACTGTGGTATAATTTGCCCATAACTCCGCTGTACCGCCTCCATAGCTCCAGACATCGTATGTGAAAGTTGTGTCTGCTACACCGGCAAAATAGTAATAATCAACCCAGTTGCCGAACAATGAATTATTGATAAATAACGTGGGTTGAGAGGCTTGAAAGTGCGTATAGGTTACAGCTGCAGTTACAGTTGTATTTACAGGGTCACCCACATCACTTGCTGAAAAATAGTATGACACCTGAGTTCCTGCTGGTTGACCGGGAATAGTTGCACCCCAAGTACCGTCTTCAGATGTACCAGCGGTCATGGTCATAGCAATCTCAGTCCACACACTATCTGGGGTATAAAACAAGGAAACAGATTCAACCCCAGCATCCCCGCCACCCGGATTATCATCTGTAATATCGGCTTCTACCGGACGGGCATCTGTTGACAGCGTTGTTGCCAAAACTGTGAAGTCAGAGAAATTCGGACCTCTATCACCTGTCAATTCAACGGCCAAGGGAGTATCTATTACCCAATGCCGGATATGCCAGCCAGTTTCACCGGATGTTCCATCGCACGCAGTACTATAAAATTTACTGAACACCCAAGGGTCTACAATTCCTTCACCTTCACAATAATAAAAACCCGTATATTCAACCAATGTGCCCTGGTTCTCTATAAGAATTCCAACCCATTCACCTTGCAAAAAAATTGGTTCATTACCAAAATCTGCTGTAGCAATCCAGTTGTCTGGTCCTGCAGGATTTGTTGAAGGCGCTAAAGTTGCATGGAGAAAGTCAAGCTCAGGCCAAGCTTTTTCCATTAAAGGATCTTGAGCCATAGGTATAGCAGCTGCAGCTGCGCATGTACCAGCATCGGAATACCACGCATCACCGGCAATATCGGCTGTCGCATGATCAGAACCATCCCAAGCATACCCCAGCCAGCCAGTACCATCTACATTGCCCGTGCTGTAAGCATTACCATCAGATCCATTGGGATAATTAAGTTTCCAGATGGATACTTCCAACAGGTCATCATCACCACCAGCCCATTCAAATACAGGTACATTCACACCTTTAATGGTACCATCAGCAGGCATCTGATACTTTATTAAATGATAGTCCCCAGGTGTAAATACAAATTGACCAGCGCTTTCTGCACAGTAACTCATGGTATCTGCAGTAGACCTGCTTGTACCAAAATCATTCCTGCGGGTGCCAGAGGAGATGATCACATCTGATTCAATGATTGAGCTTTTGTTGGATATTTGAGATTTATTGGTGCTTGAATTTTCATTTAATAGCGACTTATTCGGTAGATAATCCAATCCACCACCACTGTAATTTGAACTCAATAAATCACCACCGCCAGTCACACCCATCCAATCAAGGGTATTCGGAAGAGGACCTAGAGAACTTACTCCAATCCAATAATAGCCAGTAGCATGGTCAGGATACATATCAGGCAAAGAAGTATTCAAACTCAAAGCATCAAATCCAAAAAATGCTGT
>CAYXUG010000004.1:36496-62862 GCA_964468655.1 uncultured bacterium
CTGCATACCGATAGGCATAGTCAACCATCAGATTTGTATTTGTAAAACTCTTTGTATTTATGCCAAAACCAAAGGAAGGTCCCCAAATAAATTCATCTGTTCGCGATTCCCATGTTTCATCATCTTCCTCATCCCCGGAACCTTCGATAGAATCCAAGCCATAAGGTTCGGGGTCATAAGCCAGGCAAAATCCTCCTCGAACAAACAAAATATTCATCAATTCCAGTTCACCACCAAAGCGATATTCATCAAAAGAAAAGTTGTTATTAAGAAACGAAGCTGCAAGATTGAGTTTTCCCATACCCAAATCAATCGGACCATACGCAACCCCAAGCTCAAGGGTTGTTGGCATTTCAAAGCCCTGAAGCTTCACCCGGCGGGGCTCGCTTGATGCCCCTGGCTCTGCATCTTCGGGTGGATAATGGCCTTCCAAATCCGCACCATCAAAAATCATATTCAGACCGAGATTTCTGAGAGAAACTCCAATCTTAATACCTGGATTTTGTAAATAATATTGTACTCCTGCATCAACAACAAAGCCTGTTGCGTTTTCTCTCATTATTCCTTCGTAAACGAGCTTCAGGTTTGTTCCAAAAAATATTCTGTCAGTCATTTTCCTTGAAAACAAAAACCCCAGTGTAATAAAGGTAGGAGAAAAATATTCCCCCGTACCATCTGTGAATTCTTCTGTAGTAACAGGAATATCTCCAAAATTGAGTGACTGCAGAGTAAATCCAAAATGATTACGTCCAAATTTTGAAGCTACTCCTGCAAAGGTCAAATCAATATCTGCAATCCAGTTCCCAAATGAAAACATGGTCTGTCCCCTATCTTCCATAGCAGCTACGCCTGCAGGGTTCCATAAAGCAGCTTCAATTCCAGAGAGTCCAGCTACATAGCTCCCGGACATTGCAATCCCCCTGGACCCAAACGGGATAAGGAGTTCTTGGGCGCCTGCAGTACCACGCCTCCGCTTGCTCCCTGCTTTTATAGTATCTGATACAACAATAATAACCAGCAATGAAATGATTAGTGTTCTTATCAATTTATGCATTAACATATGTCCTTTCTAAAAGTTTAATATACATCTAACCTTTCTTCCGGTAGCATAACGGCAAGCTTTAAAACTTTTTCTCCATAAGGAGTATCTATGTGGGCTATGTACATACCCGATGCTACCGGTACTCCTGCCTGATTGCGTAAATCCCACCTAATCAAATTTCCCGAATCATTCTCAAACAAATTTTCCTGTTCAATCGTTTTTATCAAATCACCGGAAATAGTAAAAATTCTTACTTTATGTGCGCCAATTCCCAGATGTGTAAAAGTAATAAATCGATCCAGAGGATTCGTTTCTTCAACATTTCTCCCAAAATAGGGATTAGGAAATACATTAATTAATTTTAACTGTGCTTTTGGGTCTTGATTAGTCATTAATCCTGCAGTTGTGAATTGGAATACATCTTGTCCTGAGACAATTGGGTTAGTAAAATAAACCTCAAACTCATCACCCGCTGCAATTAAAGTGCCTGTATTACTAAATGAAACAACCCATCCATTCCAATCATTCCCGATTGCAAAAGTTGTGTCCGGGTCATAATCAGTATAAATAGGTATTATCCTCGAATTATTAATTTTCCAGGCATAGACTGAATCACCATCTACAACAGATATAACCTCTGAAGAATCTATATAATCCCATTCACTTTCTCCGCCCGTATAAATCAATATTCCTACATTTATCCTAGTTGAATCTTCCATTGACCACAATTCAAAAGGGACTGAATTTGATAAAACCCCACCGCTTAAACCCCAGACTGATGCATTTTGTCTCTCTTCAGTAAATACAAATTTCAAATCTTTCTGCAACAGGGCTACGGAGTCAGTACCGCCACCATAGTTCATCCCTATGGGATTATTCGTCCAATAGCTCTCATCTCCGGCAAACAGCAGCGAAGTTGTATCCAGTCCATCGCCATCAACAGTTTGGCTATAGTCTTTTACAGCCGCCGGAGGATCAAAGCTCGCATCCTCAAATGTAACAATGAATCCATCTGTTATATCTATGGATTCCTCGGGGAAAGCAGTTTTATCCTCAAATAAAGTATCTTCATCTGTTGTATTTACCAAATTCCAGTAATTAGTTTGATTTACCAAATCATAAGTAAAAAACAACTCATAATCATCATTGGTTAATTCGTATGGCTTCACAACCAATGGATACGTTTTCAAATCTGCGCTTCCTGAAATATGATTAACAACAATAGTATCACCATAAGTTGAACCCAAATCTGAGCCAAGCCCTGAACCCATGGGTATTGCCGTTACAGCTTGAAATGGGCTTTCAATAACTCTTTGGGCCGCCTCTGAATCATACACATAAGAAGTTACAGCAAAATAATATTTTCGGTAGTTTATTAAATCCCGGCTTCGAATGATATCTTCAGTGATTTCTATATGGTGCTCTAATCCGGAATCAGATCCAAACTGGGATGGGACCTCAATCAGCTCCCCCGTATCTTCATCCAGCACTAAATCCAGAATAATTTTTACATCATTAACAATATCATATGTGACCATTCTGTGCCAGGGCCCGTTAGGAGATTCCCCCTGGTAAATGTTGTAACCTTCAAAAGAATAATCTGTACATGTATATTCTTCAACAGTTTCGCTGTCTTCCTCAAAAGATAAAACTATCTTTTGATCAAGTTGATCAACAGATACGGTGGGAATAGCCGCTGAACAGACATCAAAATTTGCATCAAATGCTGCCTGAGCAAATTTATCAAAATATTTCAGTTTTGTTACCGATTTTGCCCAATTTGAACCTTGTGCCACTATAATACATCCAACAACTTCTTGAGTGTCTCCAGGGGCAAAATGAAAGGGGCCAGAAGTCATTAAGAACCGCTTATCTGCAGGCGTAGCATCGATCCATCCCGTTCCAGAAACCGGATCTCCAGCATGAACGAAATTTGTAGGCAGTCCAGTGGTTGGGTCAACATACGGATCGCCCGTAGGGCCAACGAGCGCATTCATATAATTATATGCTTCCTGCGCTGTATTGGGGTCAACAAAGTCCGGGTCTCCATTTATGTATTTGACAAAAGATGTCATAGGAAGCTGTCTATAATTTTCCAGCGTATCCAAATGATAACTTTCTAGCCTATTCCACTTCAATAGTACTGCCTGGTCACCTTCTGATTCAACAACAGGTCCCTGGAAAAAATCAGACCCCGTTGCAGGGGCTTCTACGCCAAATTGTCCGTCTCCATCAGCATCATTATAGGTAAATCCTAAACTCAAGGTTGTATCACAAGCCACCAAATCATCATCCGCTTGCCCAACATCATCATCATGCCACATAGAGACAAAAACGCTATCTAGATCATCATTGCCGTCATTAATCATAACATATCGAAGAAACCAGGTATCACCCAAAGCACCCGATTGATTGAAACCAAATAGTGAAGTTTGTATTTCCAAATTCATCGGCTCTGTCCCCCACAAAGGTATGTGGACAGAAGCATCAGCATCATTCATAACATACCAGTGGAATTGATCTCCTAATATATCAGGATAATCGCCATCTGCTATATTGTACAGCCTATCATTATTTGCATCTACGTACGGCGCACCTAGATGCGCTGGCCAATTTATAAAATCGTCCGTTGGGAAGGCTACTTCAATAGTCTGCCTCGATGTTCCTATTGTTACAGGAATTTCAGTTTTCATTTGAGAAAAAGTCGCATAATTATTATTGAGAAACGCATCAACTTCAACACGGTGAATTTCATAGATGTGCCCATCTTCATAAGTGGTATCTATAGGGCCGGGCACAAATTCAACTGTATATTCAGCAGCAGCGGTTCGAATATCCTCTGGATCAGATTGCCATTCACTTTCTCCATGAGGTTTGATTTTACCCGCTGCAATCCATATACCAGATTGGAAAACAACAGCTTTTCCGCTTCCTTTCGGCCACTCGAGGCCGGAATTACCTGTGATATGGTAGGAAACATTATCACCATGATTCCCATGTATTGTGCTTATCTGGTTCCCATCCCAAAAGGTGTGTTCTACTTCAAAAGTTCTGAATAACGTTGAATTTAACAGCGCAGGATCCCGCGTGGTAGGCAATGCTCCATAAAGCAAAACCGTAGAAAACACAATTAACATAAAATAATAATTTTTCTTCATCAAATTTCTCCTATTAATCAATTAATTCTTTTTTACAAATTTAAGCGCAAACCAAATCTTATCTGTCTAGGCTTTCCATAGTTACTTGGCTCTCCAACATGAGCTTCATAGATTTTATTTCCAAATTCCGGACCACCAACAGCAACATTATTTAACCAATTTTGACCCGCAGTTGTTGTAAGGTGCCCATCAGTGTAAGGAAGTCCCGTAGAGTTATACACTGATCGGGTATTTTGCCTGTCTAACACATTCTCTATCCATAAAAATGCATTTAAACTCGTTGGCCCCAATTTAAATGATTTATCAATTTTCATATCAAGCTGAAATGTCCGCGGCATGGTGCCCGAATTAAGAGCAGCAGTAGGGTTATAACTTAATGAGCCACCAAAAATCTCACTTCTCGGCTCTGAGGGCGTATATCTCAGGCCACTTCCAAATTGAAATAATACATTTACCCCAAAATTATTGAAAACTCCTCTTCCATCGCCTGTTCTGTAATCGAATGTAACATTACCTGTATGACGTTGATCATATTCCGTTGGTGAAACATATGTGGGGAAATTTCCTCCAAGCCATGCAATTGTGTATTGTCTTGTTGAGTTAGATCCTGTCCCACCTGCATACTGTAATGTATAATTTGCAGAAACCCTATAATTGTTCAAACGCCTGGTATTAAAAGATAAACTTAGCCCCTTTACTGTACCATAATCCCCGTTTACATACAGTGCATATCCAGTCGGTTTTGCTTCTATATTCCTGATTTGAACATATCCGTCTGTTTGTTTATAAAATATCGTTGCATCAATGCTGATATCAGGGGAAAGCAATTGTTTAAAACCAATTTCATAAGAGGTTGTTTTGACCGGCTCCAATGCAGGATTCTGAGATATTGTGAAATTCCCCTGTTCAAGATTGGAAAGGAATCGAGTATAACTCAAAAACATTCTGTTCATTTCTGGCTGTTGCATATACTTACCATACTGAACATGAAAAACTGTCCTATCCGTTACAGGAAAAGCCATGCCGATTCTGGGGCTAAACTGTTTATGAATTTTTGAAGGGACCATATGGGGCAATCCAACTGAGTCTCCCTCTGTCGGTACGGAAGATGTATATTCAAATGGATCTATTTCACCATCAAAATCTTCATCTACCCAATATACTGTTTGAGCAAGAGTGCCAGCATCTGTAATTACAATATTTTCATTTCCTCCTGTCAAAGGGTTAAATGGCGTATTGTTTGGATCTATATAATCATATCTCAAGCCCAAGGTCATAATTAAATCATTCAATTCAAACTTGTCTTGGATAAATAATGCACTCATAACAGGCTTCCTTGCCTTATCATTGCCGCTGTTAACTTCTTTTTGACCTGTTATATCATATCCAATATTTTCTGCATAGGATGCTTTAAATCCCTGGAACAATAGATCCTGATAATAATCCTGATAATCTATCTGGCCGTCACCATTGACATCGGTTCCATCCCAGGTATCATTTAATTCTTGTAAGTAATCCAGTATACCATCCGGGGGCAGGTCTATCCATGTTTCACCGAGATCCCACGTACCATTCCCTGTGTCAAAATATTCTTCACCAATATCCCATACTCCATTTGTATCCAGATCAACCCATTCCTCCCCTTCATCCCACTGACCATTTGGGTTCTCATCCGTAAAAAGCTCATCACTATCCCATAGACCGTTGTAGCCCCGAATAATATCATTGTTTAATGCATCCCACCGGTAAGTATCCTGATCAGGTCCATAAGGTTTGTTATTATTGAAATATGCAGCTAATGATGTTGGCCTTGCCATTCGGTAGTACCTGACTGTGTTATCCCGATATTCAAATCCTGATTTTATTTCATGATCTCCTAATTGCCAGGTCAATGCGCCCTTATAGGTTAAATGTTCTGTGCTTTCTTTTTCATAGTTTGTATAAGAATATCCAGCTTGATTAAAACTAGACCATTCTACATCTGTAGTTGGCCGAACACCAGTTTGAACATAAAGTGGGTTTACCCAGGCAGTATCATACATAAGTTCATGGAAAACATATTGAGTATCTGCATACATCCAGTAGTCACTTTGATGCTCTGTGCTGTCTACTCTTAAAAATGTTAATGATGTATCGGGCATATAATCAAATAAAATCTCATTCCCCTCAGAATCTTCAAAGACCCAATCGCGGTCCCAGTAATACCAGACAGGATTAGATATATCTTCTTTTTTGCCTGTTTGAACAAACGGAACTGTAAAATCTGAAACAGTTTTATCTTCAAATACAATATTCCCATGACTTTCTGAAAATACAGGATCATGAGTCAAATAATTATCAGAAAATTTACTTATCTGAAATGTGAAAAACATTTTTTCAATTGTCGGTATATTACCACGTAACCGGGCGTACAAGGTAGATGTCTGATTAGATGAAACACGATATCTTCTCTTTAGTGAACCAGTTGTTCCAACTGAGTTTTCAGTGCTAGCCGTGTTATAAAAATCAAATAGAGACCTGTCAATAAAATAATGTGATCGTTCATGATCATTATAACTGCCACCAAGTTTTAAATTCCAGGATAGTCCTACCAAAGATTTTAAATCAACTGATACATTCCCACTTAGGGTAAGACGTTTGGTCCAATTGTCATATTTGGGCCCGTATCTAAATTCAATATCTTCGGGATCAATATTTAAATAGTCATATTTATCGAAGACCCCATTACCATTTGTATCAGTAAAGTCCTCTCCTATATCATAAAATGTGTTTCCATTTGAATCCACAAATGGCTCCCCATTATCAGGTAATCCATTTGCCGGATTTATTGGACCAACATACACTGGAAAATAACTGTTCGTTGGGTCTGCATCTGACATTTCCAAGGATTCCAGAGCTCCATGGAATTTTAGAAAGTTGGCTATAGGTATAGGCCCGCTTGCAGTGCCGGAAAACAGATTATATCCATAAGAAAATGCTAACGGTTTTTCAACAGAGGGATCTGAGGGCAAGAATCCATCAGTAATAGCTTCGCTTGAGAATTCTATTTTATCACCTCCAGTTTTTGTTGTAATATTAACAATACCCGAAGTAGCATCGCCATACTCAGCACCAAACCCTCCAATCTGCATCGCAACCTCTTCCAATGCCATATTCGGAACTTCTCCAGCCCGAGAAAGATCATACGGACTGTTGACATAAACACCATCAATATAATAGGCCGTTTCATCCCTTCTACCGCCACGGACATGTAAATCTTCATCATCATCTACAACCACACCTGTCTGTAATGCAGCAATGTTATTATATCCTCTGACAGGCATATTTTGTATCTGTTCACCACGGACTACCCGCACTTCATTGGTGGCCGATCTTTCAAATAAGGGTTTCTCCGCCACAATCGTTACTTCCTGTCCTTCTTCAACCTGAGCAATCGCTTTAAAATCGAGTTTGGTGGTTAAATCAGTTACTACCCTGACATTACTTGTTGTTAATTTTGCATAACCATAATATTTAACAGAAACTTCATAAATCCCGGGAGGAACCTGCAAAATATCATATTCGCCATCATCATCTGTGGCCGCACCCAAATATGTCCCCACAATGGTAACATCCGCCCCAATAAGAGGTTTATTATTGGCACCATCCACAACAGTCCCGGATATTTTCCCGGTATCTCCTCCAAAAAGAATCCCACTTGTAATGAAAATGAGTGAAAATACCAGAACGGCTGAGTTGTAAATTTTCATTTTAAACATGCTTAATCTCCTAATTGAACCCATGAATTAAAAAGGATTTAATAATCTAAATGAAGGCAATATTTTGGTAAATCAAATACGAGCATTTATCTCTGGCTGAATATTAACAATTGAACCTCTGGAATGTCAACATTCTTTTTAATCTTTTTTCATACAATTTCACTGCATTTTTAGTTTTTACCACCAAACTCCTTTGCCACCTCTTCCTTTAATTGCTTCTTTTCCTTCTTCCTGTCGTATTGAGTATTATCCTTTTCTACTCTCTTAGGCGGAATAGGATGAGTAGACTGCTTCAGTGATTTTTTCGCCGGCTTTTTTGATTCCGAAATAAGCTTTTCCTACTTGATTAAAACCATTTTTCTGGAACCGCTAAACCTTAATACGCCGTCACTCCTGACCTCAATCTTGTAAAAATAAGCACCGCTGGTGTATTCGGATGCATCCCATATCACAGAATGTGTCCCTGGCTCCAACCGCTCGTTCACCAAAGATTCCACCAGCCTGCCTGTAACATCGTATATTTGTAGAGACACAATGCTTTTCGTCTCTAGGACGTTAAATTGTATTGTGGTTATAGGATTAAACGGATTGGGATAATTTTCCATCAATTTGTATTCATCCGGTAAACTATTTTCAAATGGGTCAATGGATGTTGTAGGCGGAGTTGAATTTACATAAAATTCAATATCATCGAGATACCACCCCAGCATTTCAACATCATCATCAGAGACAACGCGAAATCTGAGATAAACTTCTTCCTGTCCAATATAATCAGTTAATTCAACTGTAAAGAGCTCCTCCACAATGAATTCACCGGTTACTGTTCTCACTATTTCCCAGTCTGTTCCGTTGGTTGAAACTTCCACGTAGCCAAAGTCAGCATTATCCTGAAGGACTAAAAGAGTCCAGAAACCGATCCATGCAGATTCAAACTGACTCAGATCAAGTGATTCAATCAATGTCAAAGCATTGTCGGAGTTAGGTTCATAGGGTCCGCCAGGACTGTCATTAATTCCGTATTCCACATCATTATTAATGAAAAGCGTCCCCCAGCTGTCACCGGTATCCCAGTTGCTTAAGTCAAATTCATCAAAATTCCCGATTGTCATGTTAGGTACAATTTCAAATGTCATCATTTCAGAATCGGTAACATTCTGGTTTTGGGTATCATCTACCACTCGGACATAATACTCAACTATATCGCCGGTTTCAGTGCCGCCCCATTCAAAAGTACCTGCATATTCATCAGGCACGCTGGTTTCAGTTAACAATAGACTGTCTGCGGGGCCTCCATTTTTTGACCAAATGAACCGCACTTCAAAAATTCCAATGTTATCATTCGCTTGACAGGTAATTTCCTGAGATCCGTCGTAATAGACTGTATTTTCGAGATTTGTCATTGATAATATTTCTGGTGGAATCTGGTCCGGTCCCACATTAAAGGAGTAACTGGATTCAGGTGCGCCATAGGGTTCAGTGGACCACCTTCCCGCTGTATCCTCCACAGCAAAATAGTAGTGGAATACCCCTGCTTCACCAGGTCCCGGTATAACGCCACTGTAACTCTCTTCAGGGGGGTAGCCAGGAATAAGCATGGTAGTATCAGTAAAGACACCATTCAACCCCGAAATAACCACGGCTGTTTCTTCTACAATTTCATTCCCTTCTCCTGCTACGATATTTATTTCTACTGTATAAGGTCCTGCCATATCTTCCATGTCTGTGAGCGGTTCATGATCAAATTCTACAAACAAGGGATACTGAAGAATGAAAAAGCCGTCCCCGCTCATTGATGTTGAATAGACAAGCCCCGAATTGGTAAAGGGATAGGTTCCCCAGTTTCCTGCGTACAATCCTTGGTCCCCAGGATAATTATCGAAATATGCCACTTCGACCGGATTGTAGGGGTCTGAAATATCCAAAACCCTTGTACCAAACACATAGTATGAAATAAACAACTTATCACCCCTCACAAGCACATTGTGTACCGATTTGCCCTGACCCATTTCATATTCACTGGCAAGGTTTATATTAGAATAATCAGTTGCATCCCAGATTTTCACATGACCACCAGTCGTTTCATCGGATGTAATAATAAAATTTGAATCATCAGTTACCCAGACAGCATGACAGCCGTACTGGTCATAATCCAAAACATAAATTTCCTGAATATCTGACTTATCAGAAACATCCAGAATAAACAGGTCGCCGGTATAAATCCCGCATGCATAAGCGGTATCGCTTTGTACATAAATATCGTGGATGTATGCTATGTCCCAGGAGCCCACTTCCACTGGATTAACAGGATCAGCCAAGTCAAGAATTAAGATGCCGCCAAGATTAGAACCTACAATGTAGGCAAAGCCATCAGCAATAAAAAGATTGTGAGCAGAGCCGAAGCCCTGGTATTGGCCCGCCAGAAAAGGATGCCATGGATCAGACATATCAATTATATCAAGCCCACCACCACTCTCATTGGTAACATATAGATAATCATCATGTGTTTTCAAATCACGCCAAGTACTTTGTGCGCCTTCAATATATCCGGTTTCCACGGGCTGTGAAGGATTGGTGGAAACATCTAGAATAACAGTACCATTATAAACACCAAACACTGCAAAATCATGGCCATTTTCATCGGTGTAACCCCAGACATCTGATGTGTAGTAGTATTGGGGATTCGAAACCAGTCCCATGTTAGAATAATCGTAGTCTTGTGCCATTCCAAAAGCAACTGATAAAACCAAATAACTAAAAATTCTTTTCATCTTTTCTCCTTTTGTCTGTGCGCATTCATAAAACCTATTTCAATAAAATAAGTTTCTTCGTTTCACTGAATATCCCGCTTTCCAGCCGGTAAAAATAAACACCGCTGGTATGTTGGGACGCATCCCAAAGGACCGAATGAGTCCCCGGTTGTAATAGTGCATCCACCAGTGTTCCCACCAATCGCCCTGTAATATCGTATATTTGTAGAGACGTTCGCCGACTGGCGGATGCCTCTACCCCAGTTACGGTAAAACTAATAGTGGTGGTAGGATTAAACGGATTAGGATAATTCTGATGAAGCGCAAATTTCTCCGGCAATTGAGCCGGCGGCTCCATTGCGCTAACATCAAATGTGGTATCAACCAAAAGGTACAGATCATCAACATACCACCCTACAAATGTATTCTGTTCATCAGATGTCATTCTGAAGCGAATTCTCAAGTCCGAATCGTTAATAAAATCTGTCACATCGATTATTTCATCTCTCATTGTTCCTACGCCGGTAATGGTGGAGACAGTTGTCCAGTCAACACCATCGGTGGTAAGCTCAACATATCCAAAATCCTTGTCCTCTTCAAAAAGGCAGGCGTTCCAGAAGGAAATAAAAGCACTTTCATATGGACTTAGATCAAACGGTTCCAGTTTGGTGAGGATGTTATTGGCGTTATTCTCATATGTACCTCCGGGAGAATCGTTCATTCCATAACCCACATCATTGTTAATAAATACAACTCCCCAACCGCCACCTGTGTCCCAGCCGGAATCATCCAGTTCTTCCCAACTTGTAACTCTTGCATAGTTCACAATTTTGAATGACAGCACTTCAGACATCGAAATATTCTGCCCCGTTGAAGCATCGGTTGCTTCCACGTAATACGAGATCACGGTGTTGCCTGGTTGGTCTTCCCATAAAATTTCACCAGACCATAAATTGTTTTCCGAAGTCATTGGTACATTATAGATCACCGCATTTGTGTCGCTTGACAAACTGTAATTCAATGCTACACTTCCCACGCCGGTATTATCGGACACAACTGCTTCCACAACCTCGCTTCCGGAGCGGTCAATTCTGTCTTCTAGTAGAGTAACAAAATTAATTTCCGGTAAAACAGTATCGGCGCCTGCATAAAAACTGAATGTATTTTCCGGAGCTCCCACAGGATTTGTCCAAGAATAATAGCTGTTTACGGTGCCTATGTAGTAGTCCACATTTGTAGCTGATTCAGCCGCTGGAATATTCCCCAAAAAATTACCGTCACCTTCATCCGACATAGCAACTTCTGCAAAATCTGTCATGGTACCCGTTTTATAGTAAAGAATTACATTTTCCAGATCAGATGTATCACCGGTAATCTGAGCATTTATTTCAAAATCACTTGCAAAGTTTTCAGTGTCCATCAGCGGGTCATGATGAATAAAATTCAAATAACCCAAAATTCGTGTGAGAGCGGTTCTCTGGTAATTGTTTATATCTTCAGGTGCTGTTGAATACATATCACTGCCCATTGCTTCAAGTCCCATGCCGGTATAGACGAGGCGATAATCTCCTTCGTACCTGAGACCAAACCCAAGCCCATTGTCATAATGAAAAATAAGGTGCGATTCCTCATCAGGTGTAAACCAGTCAGGATACTGGTTTGAACTGGGAAGTTCCGGCTGATAGACATTAAAACTCAATCCATCGCCGATTGGGTCACCGTGAACGCCCTCCACCCAGTCCGTGCCGGCGTGGTCTCCGCCCCATTGAGCATGGAGATAGTCGGTAAAAAATGTTGTCTGATCCTCATCCCCGGGGTTTTCATTCAGGTCCCACCCGAGGTCCTGCCCAGAAATATAGAGATTTCCCCCATTGTCCATATAATCTCTCAGGGCATCCCTGTCATTGGCATCCAGACTTGGGAACGCCCATTCGCAAAGCCAGACCACAATGGGAAAATTGCTGAGCGCTTCCCGGGAGGGTGAACCGGAACCGATATGATCCCACTTTCCGTAAAGGACATTCATTTCGTCCAAAATTCCGGAATAAAATAGATCTGCATTGCGGGTGCCTTCATCATCATCTACGATAAGAACAGGCATTTTACCAATGACAACACTGATAGTGTCCGAGGCAAAAACTTCCCCTTCTACATTGACGGTCAGAGCAAACCAGCCCATATGGGGATCGGCATCTTCAGCAATGGAAAAACTTAGTCCATTTAGAATGGTGTGGGAGGTATCAGAAGGAAAAGGGGAAACACCTGTCTCACTAATTTCTACTGTCAAATCAGAATCAATAGTAGTCAGAGTTACAAAATATTCATCTGCAGAACCGAGGGAATAATTTCTGTAAAAAGTTGAAACATGAACGGTTTCACCCCTGTCAAATAGACCATTTCCATCGCCTCCCACGGAATCACTTACACTTGCGTTTACAAGGGCAATTCTGGGCGGAATTTCCACAAAATCTGATTCGTTATAGGTCAAGCCCTGATAGGCATTCACCCGCCCGGACCCGAGAAGCCCCTCATATCCCGGATTAAACCCGTCAATATTGGTTGTGGATCCGGCGACTCTCATAGCAAGTTCTTGGGGTGTCAGATCAGGAAAAAATGATTTCACAAGTCCAGCAACACCTGCAGTAATTGGGCTTGCCATGGATGTGCCGGAGAAATTTGCATAACTGTGCTCGGGTACGGTTGCCAGTGTTGAAACGCCCGGCGCAGCCACATCCACCCAGATGCCATAATTGCTGAAACTGGCACGATTATCATTGGATCCGGTTGCCGCCACTGACATCACTTCCTCATAAGCAGCGGGAAAGTGTACATCATCCGAATTGGAATTTCCAGCTGCCGCAACCACAAGAGCGCCCAGACCAGTAACATAATCAATCACATCCTGCCCATACTGGGAATAACCACCACCACCCCAACTGCAGTTTATGACACTTGCCCCCATCTCAGCCGCATACATAATTCCCTCCATCCCATTGGCAATCCAGCTTGCGGCTTGATCGTCGCTGTGTTTGGTCACGATTGTTCTAATGTTCCACGCAACTCCGGCAACACCAACATTGTTATCTGTTACTGCGTTGGAAAGTCCTGCTACGTGACTGCCGTGTGCGTTCCCTGCGCCGATGTTATCGGGATTATTATCGCCAAAAGCAAAATCCCATCCCCACACATCATCCACAAAACCGTTGCCGTCATCATCAACGCCTTCAGTCCCGTTCATCTCCGGCTCATTGTACCAGAGATTGTCCGCAAGATCAGGATGATCCATATCCACACCGCTGTCCACAATTCCAATGAGAATTTCACTGTTGCCATGACTCACATTCCAAGCGAGATGTGCGGATATCTTTGGTAGATGCCACTGGTCACTGTACATAGGATCGTTTGGTGTTTCAAACTGCTCGTGGACGGTATTGGGCTCTGCGTAGAGCACTTTGGGAAGACCGCTGACAGCGCGGGCAACCGTTAATGGACTTGCTTCTGAATTGTATTTTACTTTGTAAATTCTACTCACATCAGGCAGGTCTGTCCGCCTTTCGTGGGTGGGAAAGACCGGCTCAATAGAGCTCAACCCAAACTCTGACAGAACATAATCAACAGTTGTTATGCCGGTGGAAATTTGAGGTCTCATTATTTGCTCAGTGTCCGGAGAGAGCTTTAAAATGATTTCTCCGGGGATTGCATTATCAGGAAATGAATCTTTTCCTATAAGAGCTACAGACATTAAAAATAATACGGTCGAAATCCGTAAGTTAAATTTCTTCATTGTTAAATTCCTCATATCAGTTATTGTATGTGTTTAATAAAGTAATAATATAATAGCTGGGCAAATTACAAATCAGAATACATCATTTCAATTGAAAAGCATGGTCAGGAAATTAACGAATACGCTTCAATTCGTACTCAAACAACTTGGATGTTTTTTCAAATCTCTCCATAATGACTCAAAATAATCATGAATACTGATTAGCCTCTTTACATTCCGTGGAGAAGCGGAGGGCTGTGTTATTTTAATCATAAAACATTTTTCTACTCTGCTGTACTTATCCCGCGTTTTGGTCCGCCATAACCCACCATAAGTGCAATCCCGGACAAAATAAGAATAATGCTAAGCAGTAAATTCCATGTAGGTTTATCGCCAAAAATCAGCCAAGCAAGAATAACGGTCGTGGGCGGTTGGGCGCATGCAATAACAGCCACCTGTGTGGGTCGGATTCTCTCCAGAAGCCATACCCACAAATAATAAGCGACGCCTGATGTTATAATTCCCATGTAAAGAACACCAAGCCAGGTTGATGTTCCTGCTGTTGAATAATCACCTACAACTGCCGCCACCAACCCAAATGGAAAGTAGAGCATGGCGCCGAACGCCATCACAAGGAATGTAGTCTCGAGGGCGCCGTACCTCTCTACAATGGGTTTCCCCAACACAGTGTACAATGACCACGATAAAACGGCAATCAACAAAATTAAATCCCCGCCAATAGTGCTCTGGTGAAATGTTAATAATTCATTAAACATTAATACAAAAACACCAAGAATAGAAATCCCGATTCCAGCCCACTTCCACCATTTTAACTGTTCCAAGCCAATTAAGATTGACAAAAGAAGCACCCAAGCGGGCGTGGTTGCATACAAAAGAGCGGGATGGGAGGCAGGTGTAAAATGGATTCCAACAATAAAGGAAAGTTGATTCACGGGAACGGCCAGCGCCGCAAGAGTTAAAAACCTCCACCTGTCCCCCGGCTCAAGGGATATCGTTTTTCCTGTTATTTTCATGAGCAGCCAAACTGCTGCTACAGCCAGAATCGACCGGTAAAATGCAATAATCCACGGAGACATTTCCAGAACCGCTTCCTTTGCTGCAATGTGGGTAAATGATGCTCCCAGGTTAAAGAAAAATATAACACCCCACAAATTAAGTTTTTTTTTCACGCTTTTATTCCAAAATACATTAAACAATGTTTTCAGCGAATGATTCGTTGTTATTGCCTTTGCCGGATTTTTAACTAATTTCAAGCGATGAATCTACAGAAAAAAACGCAAGCGCAACTTGGATTAATTATAACCGCTTTCATTTGGGGGGTAACTTTTGTGATGATTAAAAACGCCCTGAATGATGCGCCGCCTTTTGCATTTGGGGCATACCGGTTCCTGATAGCCGTTTTCTTAACACTTTTGATTTGGAATAAACATTTAAAGAAATTTTCACAAAATGAGCTCATTGGTGGTATGGTTTGCGGGTTTTTTCTGTTCTGCGGGTTTGGATTTCAAAATTTCGGGCTCATTCACACTACCGCTAGCAAATCGGCATTCATTACAGCCATTTATGTTTTGTTTGTGCCTATTCTTCTTTTTCTATTATGGAGAAGTAAAATACAATCAAGAAGTTGGGTGGCTGTTGTTCTAGCAATACTGGGGATTTATATATTAATCAATCCACAAAATGCTGGGATGAACCGGGGAGATATTATCACTTTATTCTGCGCTCTTTCCTTTGCAAATCATATTGTTTTTCAAGATATATTTCTAAAAAAGGGAATTGATCTGAAAAAATTCTTTTTCATCCAAATCATCGTTGTATCTTCTTTTTCTTTTCTGGGGAACTGGCTGTTTGAACCAAGGGCAATTATCTGGTCAGGTCAATTAATCTATGCCTTGTTTTTTACAGGAGTTTTTGCAACTTTCATCGGATTTTTAGCCATGGTATGGGCACAGAAAATTTTGACGGCAAATGAGACTGCAATCATTTTAAGTCTTGAACCGGTATTTGCATCGCTCTATGCCGCAATCATTGTGGGTGAAATTCTTGGAATCCATGGGTGGCTTGGTGGATTTCTGGTTGTGATAGGTGTTATCTATGGTCAAACAGGAAAAAAATAACTGAGTAGTTACTCTTTTTTGCTTAGCTTGGGAAAAAACTGTCCCGTCGTTTCCATATATTCTTTGTAAACATCCCCAAATTTCTCAATCATAAAATCCTCTTCCTGCTTAATATGCCAGATCCAGAAATAATGAATCAGTATGACTGACAGCACCACTGCCCATGACAATTGATAAATGGCAACGAGCCCTGTCCCGCTCCAGATAACAGTGGAATAAAGGGGGTGACGCACCAATCGAAAAGGTCCCGATGTTACTAGCTCTTTTCCTCTTTTATTGGGATTCAGCGCAATCTGGCTCCACAGCACCATGACAACTGCATCTATAATGAAAAAAATGATCAGAGCCCAGCGGAAGGTTTCATTCATGTTAATTGGGAAAATCTGAAAAAACCGCCCAATATTCAGAGCAAAAATCCAAATCAGCACAGTGCCGAGTATTCCTGTTGGTCCGGAACCGAAAAGTTGTTTGTATGTCACGGTGTCTCTGCAGTTGAATCTGGAATAATGTTAACCAGGAAAAACTTTGTTGAGACAGATGAAAACAGGCCATAACCTCCTTCAATATTACTGAAAGGAGGAATATATGGGTTATATTGCATTGGGTCTCCCCCAAAATAATCGCTGAAAGCTTGATCTGTTGCCTGAACAAGAATCAGATGAACACCGTAATAATTAAAAAATAACCATCCAAACTGTAAGGGGGATTGGTTTAGATTCCAAGCAAAGGGATTAGGGCGATAATAAAATCCGTTTTCATCTTGATACATAGGACCTTTAAATGCGTTGGCTGGAAAAGATGTGTCCACGATTGCATTCGAAACGGTATCATCGAGAGCCAAACTAACAGTTCTAACCATACCAGGTTTAATCTCTGTTGACCATTCAATATTAAACATTGGTGTTGAGCCAAAATAAGTAGTATAGCAGTCACCCTCTTTATAAATAAATGTTTCCATGAGTGTGCTATCTCCACCAATATATTCTTGGCTATTCAACAAAATCTCCAACAATTCAGCAAAAGTGTGCCCGCTTGTATTAAAAAGGTTGTTGTTGGCCGGAACAGTATCGGTACATACTTCCTCAGATGCTGGGGGAATCCATTCAATAGAACTTAAGGATAGCGTATCAGGCACCGTTGTTGTAGATATGACAGAATCATTACCAACAATTACTTTCAAATGATATGTTTTGCCAGCTTCAATGATGTGCATATACGTTGAGTCTATATATCTGCCTGGTATGTCGGCTGCCACCAGGGGGATGGTATCTTCATTCGTAAACAGAAAAACTTCTGCAGAATCAATCCAGTTTTCCTCTGCCTCATGGGGCTGATCGAAAGAATAAGACCACGACACAAAAAAAGTGTCTATTACTGGGGCATAGGCATTCAAATTTCCGAATACTACAATTGTGGGGTCATACGCTTCAGGATCTACTGATTCTTCACAAGATAAAAAAATTAATCCCACAATAAAGAGCCAATAAACCGGTAAGTTGTTTTTAGAATTCAAAAGTCACTCCAATTGTCGGCACAATGGGGAATCCGTCTATTTTCATTTTTTGTGGGACCCCCTCATCATCTTCATCAATTTCTTTATCGCCATCATCATCTATCCCATTTTGGGTATCCCCAAAATGATAAAGATACCGGAAAACATTTTTCTTCCAGTAAGCATTAATAATTTGGATAAAAAAATCACCCTCTAAGCCCCACAATGAAAAATGTCTCACGGCACCAAAATCAAGGCGGTCATAATTGGGATAACGGTCAGAATTTCTTTCTCCAGGTATCGGGCGATAAAACGGATCAGAATCAAAAGGAAGAACTTGTATATAATATCCATGTATTGGGGTGTATGGCTGACCCGACTGCCATGTCCACCTTAGATTCATATCCCACTTATTATTAATTTGGTAATTTGCCACTATGTTAAAGGCGTGGGACCTGTCCCAGTTGGTGTAGTATTCTTTTTCCTTTAGAATTTTCTTCGATACTGAATAGGAATATGCTACCCACCCATTCAACTTTCCGTATTCTTTCTGAAAAAATAGTTCTGCACCGTAGGCATAGCCGTCACCCAATATGACCAGATCAGACAGAACAGAATCAGAAACTATTTCATCTACGGTTGAACGTGTATCCACAAATGTCATCATGTTTTCCATTGTTTTGTAATAAGTTTCCACCTGAATTCTGTAGGTTGATCCAAAATATTCTTCAAAACCCAGAACCGTCTGAGTTGCTGATGCGGGATAAACAGACCGATCAATCGCAAACCACGCATCCAAAATTTTGGGGTAATAGTCATCCTGAATGGCTTCCATAAACTGGTGGTAAATACCGGTAGAAAAATTGATGTACCTGTCTTCTGTAAGTAAAAATTTGATGCTCAGACGCGGGTCAAAATACCAGTTGGTTTGATGGTTGCTGTAATACATCATACGTAAGCCTGATTCCACAATTATTCTATTAGCAAACCACCGCTTCATTTTCAGATACGCCGCACCTTCCAAGGGAGTCTGTTCAGTATTAAATATTATACTGTCCATAAAAGTAGCCCTGTACTGAAATGATAAATCCTTTAATTCAATGCCCCATTTAAACTGTCTTTTTTGTGAATAAAAATATGTCCAGTCTGATCGGAGCGTTCTATCTTTAATAAAATCTTCTTCATTGATGCCTCCACCACCACCCAGCCCAAAGAGAATATCAAATCGACTCGTTGCCAGCATCCAATGGGATACCAGTTTTTCATTGAACAATTTTCTATAATTCAGACTAAAAGTCTTGTTCCCCCAGCTTGTATTTATCAAAAATTCATCCCAAGAAAGGTTGTCAAGTCCTGTATACCAACTGATTGAAATACGGTCATTTTTTGTGATATCCTGAAATATGTGCCCCTGCAGATCGTAAAAGTAATAGGGGAAATAAATTTCAGTCCCCTTAAATACCCAATCAAAGTATGTCCGTCTCGCTGATGCAAGCCACGCCCCCTTCCCTAGAGGGCCTTCCAATGTGGTCTTTGCTGATATAAGAGAAATAGAGGTCTTACCAGTAAACTTCTTTTGATTTCCCTCTCTACTTCTTACGTTGAGAACAGCAGATAGCCGCCCACCGTATTCTGCATTGAATCCACCTTTCAATAGATCTGCTTCTTTTACGGCATCCATAATAAAGTTTGAAAATACACCACCTAAATGAGATGGATTGTAAACAGTAATCCCATCCAGAAGAATGAGGTTCTGATCAGTATTTCCTCCCCTGATGACGAGTCCTGTGCTGAATTCCGTTTCTGTGAGAACGCCCGGCAAGCTCTGGAGTGATCTCATTAAATCTGCTTCACCTAAGCGGGAAACGGATTTCATCTGCCGCATATTCAGTCGAACCCGGCTGGTTTGAAAATTCACCTTCCTTTCTATCCGCTCAGCGGACACTTCTACCGATTGAAGTTCAACTGTTTCCAGGGTTAGTTCTATTTCTTTTTTAATTTTTTCGGAAGAACGAATTATCAAACTGTGCTTTTGGGTGACATACCCAAGAAAACTGACAATAAACTCATATTCACCCTTTGGAATTCCTGAAATAACAAAATAGCCGTCAATGTCCGTGGCTGTGCCAAATTCTGTGTCATAGAGATACACATTGGTGCCGGGGAGGCCTTCTCTGGATTGTTCATCATAAACGTAACCAAAAACGGTGCCAGATTCTTGTGTAAAGGCAAAAGAAACCAGTAATGAAATAACAATAAGCGATTTTATTCTACTATTCATTTCCCTTAATGAAAAATTCAAGGATATCTTCGCCATGAGTCGTGACAGTCACACTGTCATAAATTTTTTCAATGATGCCCTCTTCATTAATGAGAAATGTTTTCCGCTTGGGCATGAACCATCCCTTTGCCCCATAGGCGGCAGCAGCAGATTTATCCTTGTCACTTAAGAGAGTAAATGGAAGATCATATTTTTCTCTGAATTTTTGATGGGATTCGGCTGAATCGTAACTGATGCCAAAAACCTGAATGTTTTTTTCAGAAAACATAAAGTAATTATCCCGGAAATTGCATGCTTCCTTGGTACAACCGGGTGTATTGTCTTTAGGATAAAAGTAAACAACGACTTTTTGCCCTTTATATTCAGATAGAGTGTGCAATTTCCCATCTTGATCGGGGAGGGTAAAATCGGGGGCGCTATCACCAATTGATATGCTTTTATTTGAGCTCATTACAAATGTGGTCAGCAAAATTAAAGATAACCAATAATCTTTCAAGTTACAATTGCCTCGGCTTCTTTCGCCATTTTCACATCTCTTTCTGTTATACCCCCGGAATCATGGCTGGTAAATGCTACTTTTATTTTGCACCAGCCCACCTCAAGATCGGGGTGATGATTCTGCTCTTCTGCTTTTCCCGCCAGCCGATTCACAAAATCGATGCCCTTCATGTAAGTATCAAATGTAAATTCTTTTTCAATCTGATTATTCCGGTGCTGCCAGTCCTTAAGCGCTTCGAGCGCTTCATTGATTTCATTTCCAGATAATTTACCCATATTATAATCTCCTGATTTTGTGGTTAAAGTTACTTAAGAAGGGTCTTATATATCGAAGAGTTTAACTAAAGAACCAGAATTTATCCTTGTACCTGTTTTAATTTTTCCATCCGCTGTTTGGTATCTATGAGTTCGGGGATTGTATTAACTGCTTCTTTCCAAAGCTTTAGTAATTTCCCATAGTTTTCACGCGCTTTATTAATCTCACCCATTTCTTCATAAACTCTCCCCAAAACATAATAACTTCTGGGGTTATTGTAAGCATCATTCATAGGATCAACAAACTGTTGTTGCATTAAATAACCTGCTTCTAAAGCTTCCTCATAATCCTTTAGTTTTAATAATAGCATTGCTTCCTTTTTGAGATAGCGATCACGAAGATAAAGGGGAGCGCGATTATCGAGCTTCTTAGAAAGTTTTAAAGCTTCTTTATTTTTTCCAGTAAGCATTAGATGGTCCACTTCAAGGCCAGAAATAAAAGGCAATATTATATCAAAAACTTGATGCCTCTGGTCAACTGTTTTTTCTATATCATTGATTACCGCCTTAAGTGAATCAGGTAATTTTTTTGAAACATAAATTTGCCCCAACTGGAATTTTGACCAAACATCAAAAAATGGTTCAGGATTTGATTGCGCTACTTTATTTATATATGCATAAGAAGAATCCAAACTACTGATTTCATCATATAAAATAGCAATTTTCATTAACATTTGAAATTTCCCCATATTTCGCTTTTCGATTTTTAGAACAGGAGCTCTCATACATATATCAAGTCCCTTATAATATTGACCCCTTGCTAGATATGCAGCAACCATAATTGAGGCTGCTGAAAAATATATGTCATCTTCAACCTTCTCTTTTAGTTTCCAAACACTTTTGGCCATATCGATCGCTTCTTCAAACTTTCCCTCTCTTCGAAATACATCTGCAATCGCTATTATTGCCGGCCCATCTTCTGGGGCAATATCATATGCTTTTTTATATGCTTCATTGGCATTATCGAAATCGCTTTGGTATTTATACATCTTTCCTAAATTTAGATATCCAAATGTCTCATCAGGTAATGACTCAATATATTCTTTCGCTTTTCTTATACCAAGGTTGTATAGCTCTTCCCTAGCATAAATATCAAATATATGCTTATAACCAAGCTTAAATTCCGGGTCTAGCCGGATAGCTTCCTCAAAAGCATTCAACGCTTTTAGTGGATTGTCTGTTTCTCCATGGTAATATGCTTCGCCCAGATTATACCATAGCTCTTTATCTTCTGGCTGTTCCTTAACCAACTCTTCAAAAGCAACTCTGGCTTCTTGAAATTCCCATTGTATTAGCATTTTGGTGGCCTTTACCATCCTCATCTCGAATTCAGGCGGTTTTTGCGGACTGTTGAGAATTTTGTCCAGCCATTGGACTGCCCCCTTTCCTTCCCAAGAAGCATCGTTCCACCATTGTGCAATCGCAAGTTTATAATATGCCTTATTGAACGTAGAATCAATCTCCACCGCTTGTTCCAATTCTCCAACGGCTTCATAGAAATGAAAATTATTTAGGTAGTCCACCCCTGAAAGGTAATGTTCATAGGCTTTCAAAGAGGTCGTTGTCCTCTGCTCTAAAGGAATATTTTCAACATCCGATTCGGAGTTTTCAATTTCAAGATCGGAACGAATGAGGCTGGTCAAATTATCGATCAAAGCATAGAGATTTGTCCCTTCCGCCTTGCGTGTCTTAATAACAGACCCATCATCCACATCAAGGAGTCTATAGGTAAGAATCTGTCGATCACCAATATCAATGACGTTTCCTGTCAGCATATTCTGGGCGCCGGCCTGCCTGGCTACTTCCAATGCCAAGGATGGATCAATAAATCGACTGTCCCGATTTCCCAACTGCTTCTGAACATCAAAGAGACGCTGACTACTGAACACCTTCAGGAGAGGAATATCGGTAAGGTCCGTAATGATGAGCTCCTGAACAATCTGCCCGATTCTCCCCACGCCTTGCATTTCACTCAAATTTTCAAAGCTCATTACAGCTAAAGATTGTTTAGATGTTTTTGATAAACCGGGATTTTTCTGTGAAATAAACCACCCGGCACTTCCAATTATTACTAGTACAACTGCCAATATCAAAAATTTTAGCAACGAAAGTTTAGATGAGATACCATCCATGAATTCAGTTTTTTTTACACCTTGGGGAGTGATGTCATAAATCCACCCAAGAATCAGGACAATTGGAAATCCCATAATAAGTAAAACAATAAGAAGTGTCATACCCCATTCAGGTAAGTGAAGTGCGGGGAAAATGATGTCTCCCACCTGAATCAGAACAAAGGCAACAATTCCGTATGCAGCGGCTACCTTAAAAACTCGCCGACGTTTAAGCTCTTCGAGGAAACTCATTAATTTTTATGATTGAGCCTGTGTTAAAGAATCAGAGTTTCTGCTCTTTAACGCTTCCCAGGCCAGATAAGCATAGCCCAGAATTATAAGCCCAATTACAAGCCATCCTTGAAGCTGATAAGATGGGTGTGTATACATTTGCATATATGAAATAATGTCCACGCCATACCACATAATGCCTATTCCCAGTAAATAACTCCAGGGGTTCCATCTGCAGAAGTATCTAAATAGGATGAGGAAACAAACAAACCAGAAAACCCTAACCAACATTTCAGGCCATAACATTAATACCCGACTGGTTGGATCACCAATTGCAAAAAATATAAAAAACATTATTATCATTAAATTAGAGAGAACGGGCCCTTTCCCGGAAAAATAACGTCGTTGCATATAAAAAAGCACAATAGCAACCAAAGCCCAATAAGGAGCCCCGCCTAATATTATTACAAATAGATTAAATCCGGGATAAAATGTGTCAGACGGCCAAGAAGCCAACGAATCCAGGGGAATCCAATTCGGGAATATAACTGTGACTAACTTTTTAAATGCTCCACACAATGCAATGAAACCAACAGCTACAAAAGAGGACGTTAGTGCATCAGACAAATATGGCTGGCGATTTTTCTTTAAATATGAATTATACATACCAGGCCACATCATATAAACTGCCAGTACAATTAGGGTACAGTAAAAACCTACAAATGCTAGATTTAACAGATAATCCTGTAACACATCTGAAACTATATGTTCTGCAATTATTCTTTCAGTATCATAGCCCCACATAAATGTGGCCGAGTCATTTATGTAATCCAATCCCTCTATAGCCACAAAAGAGATACCACCAAGAACAATATATTTCCAGGGGACACTATGTGTTTTTAGAAATTTCTGCACTATTATAAAAATAAGAGTTGCAAAGACCATCATAATTAGTGTTGAATAAAAAATACTAATATTTGAAAATAAAGTGGGTTTTTTATATTCTCTCTCCCACTCTTCAGGAATCCAAATACCCCTATGAACAGCATCAACACCATTCCCCTGGACTGTAACCCAATATAAATACCGTGCTTTCCCCACAAATTCTTCTGACTGGAATGTAATTTCATGATCAGTTCTAACAATTACACCCTCATTCTTTTTTTCTTCAGATTTGATTTCCTTTAATGAATACAGGGATTTATCAAATCCCCACTTATCTTCCAGCTCATTTGCAGCTATGATTAATGCTGAATCTGCTTCAATTGAAGGCACATAAGTTGTATCTGCCAGGGTGTATACATATTCAGAAATAGCCCCGTTACGCATATCAACTTCTATCTTGTACTCTTTTTCAATGCCCGGTTTATAAAAACGTACTGCCCACTGATAGGGAGTGTCATGATTTGAATAAACATCCTTAATTATTTCAGCGGCATTTTGTGATGAATCTTGATTTGCATGTTCAATAATGTATTCTGTGTGCATCAAGTTTGATCCGCCGATAGCCAGCCAGCCTGGATTCACACCCCTGCTCCAACTTATTATATCCATTTCATCATTGATCACATGGCTAAAATCACTTATATCAATATTTTGATCATTTAAAAAATCAATGGCATTTGAAAGTGCTTCTTGTCGAGTGGTATTAAAATCGATAAGCTCATCAAATTCATTTTCCTCTTTCATAAAAACAAATAAGAGAATGCTGCAAGCAGCTAATACCAAGCCGCATTTTCTGCGCTTTGAAGATAACGGCTTATAATCTGTTGTAATGATGGCTTCATCCTGTTCTTTCTCTGTCTCTTCAGAAAGAATTTCTGTATCCAATGCATTTACAAGTGGGTCGGATGAGATAAATCCACCATTTTTTAAATATGATATGATTGAATAAACCAGCGGCAAGCAGAAAAAACCAGCACAGAGAAGACCGGATGCGAACATATAAGCATTGTCGGAACGCAAAAGGATCATAGCACCATAGACTGCATCTATGGTAAAATGCCAAATTAAAGCAGGAAGTATCCCAAAACGGAGAAAGATAATGCCAATCATAATACCACCCAAGCCAACTTCAACAACCCGGATATAAAATGGCTGGGCCGGGTACCCTGCGTGGGCAAGCCCCCAAAATAAAGCACTAAGAAAAACAGCAATAAAGGTAGATTTGGTATGTTTCTGTAAAAACGGTATTGAAAAAAGCCGTGAAAGTCCCTCTTCCGAAACAGCCGGATATAAACCCCACAATAATACACCTACCCAGGGAATATAAGTCCCAAGAGCATTAATATTGCGTACTTCTGTTGGGGACCAGCCTCCGAGGTAATTTGAAACCAAATAAAATAGTGTCTGATAAGCAAAAAACAGTGCTGTTAAAGTCAAGCCCAGTATAGCGCTATTGAAAAAATACTTCGTTTTTAAGCCAGATACGGTGAAAATATTGCGGAATGCAACTTGAGCCGGGTACTGATCTCTATAATATACCTCAGCACCTGCAATGGTTAGCGAGATAAAAAACCCGTTCACACAAGAAATTAATATTACATCATAAAGGATTTTTGAAAGAATCAGAGTAAATAATGATTGAGAGCTGTCTACCCATATCAATGTCTCGGGAAAGCGGTTTAATGCATTTAGAGCAAATAAAGTGGCAAGAACTCCGCCGTATGTTAATGCTGTTTTCCAACGTACATCTTTTTTTCGCGTACGAAGCAATATAACCACTACAATAATTAAACCAGTTAAATTTAGAAAAAATCCTCCTATTGAGCCTAGCAGCCCATTATGAGATCGGAGATTAGCATACTCTCTTTCCCATATTTCAGGATGCTT